>DATHJR010000001.1:0-4235 GCA_035286525.1 Gemmatimonadaceae bacterium
TCGCGCAGCGTGCCGGACGGATTTCCTGCCGCGTCACGCTCGATACGGCCGTCGGGCGGGTCTGGTGTGCGCGCGGTCACGTGCGCGAGCGCGAGGGCGCGCGAGTTCACCCACGCGGAATGTCCGTCCGCCGCGCGCACGTACGCCGGACGATCGGGGATGAGCCTGTCGAGCAGCGCGCGGCCGGGATTCGCATGAGGAAAGACGGGGAGCTGCCACCCGTGGCCGAGGAACCACGCGTCGCTCGGATGCGCCTTCGCGCACCTCGCGATCGAGTCGGCGATCTCGGCTGGCGTCGTGAGGTCGTCGAGCCCGCACTCGCTCAGGCGCATGCCGGCGGTAACCGGGTGTACGTGTGAATCGTGAAACGCGGGGAGGAGCATGCCCCCCTTCAGCTCGATCACGCGGGTGCCCGGTCCGACGAACATCGCGGCCCCCGAATCGTCGCCCACGAACACGATGTGCGTGCCCGTTACCGCCACCGCGGTCGCGTGCGGCTTCGCGGAATCGATCGTGTACACGGGGCCACCGCGAAACACAGTGTCCGCGTACTCGTGTCGCGCGCGCGTGCACGACGCCGCCACGGCGAGTGCGAGCAGCCCCGCTGTCCATGCGTTGCGTATCACAGTTGGTCGAGTAACTGCTCGACAAAGAGCTTCGCCTCGCGCGTGAGATACAGCCCGAGAATCGTGAGCGCGATTCCCACTGCGATGGCGACGCCGTCCATTGCGGAGTAGCGGTCGTTCCGCGGAGCGGCGGGCGCAACCTTCCGATTAATCTGTTCCATAGTGGCGTGCGCGGGCACGAGCGCGAAAACGGAGCAGAGCGCGATGGGCCACCACGGATAGTCGAGAAAGCAGCAGAGCGTGAGCAGGAAATAGATCGCGGCGAGTCCCGCCGAGCTCCAAGTCACCGCGATGAAACGGGACCGCGCATCGGTTCGCACGGCCTGGAACAGCCCGTGCGCGGTGAGCGGTGCCGCGATGGCGCGCCAGAACGGAGAGGCGCCGCCTCCCGAGCGCGCGTTCGTCGCCTGAAAATTCCGGTAGAACCAGTAGATCTGGTAGAGCGACAGCGTCGTCACCGACATCACGATGAGCTTCTGTCGCGCGACGGGAAAATACGGAGCGTCGATGGCTGGCGGCGAGGCTTCGGTCATCACCAATGATGGCGACTCGATGCCCCGCGCGCACCCCGCCTATCCGCGGCAGTGCTTGTCAGGGGTCGCTGCGCGCGGTAGCGTACTCGCGGCTCGAGAGGATGAGGCTATGAACGAGGTGAAAATTCGCATGGCTGAGCGATGAACATCGGTGTGGCCAGGGAGCGAGCCGCGGGCGAGCAGCGAGTCGCGCTCGGGCCCGACAGCATCGCCAAGCTCGTGAAGGCGGGCGCGGCACTGTTCGTGGAACGGGACGCGGGAACCTCCGCGGGCTTTCCCGATTCGGTTTTCCAGAAGGCGGGCGCCACCATCGTCGACGATGCCGCGGGGCTGTACGCCACATCCGCGATCGTGTTGCGCGTTCAGCCGCCTACGCTCGAAGAGATCGCGCTTCTTCCCGAGGGGAGTGTGCTCATTTCCTCGCTCCCGGCGGCAACCAGCGGTGATCTGATCAAGGCGCTCGCGGCGCGCAGGATCACGGCGTTCGCGCTCGAGAAGGTACCCCGCATCACGCGCGCGCAGTCGATGGACGTGCTCTCATCGCAAAGCACGGTGTCCGGCTACAAGGCGGTGCTCATCGGCGCAGCCGCACTCCCGAAGTTTCTTCCGTCGCTCACCACGGCCGCCGGCTCCATTCCACCCGCGCGCGTCTTCGTCCTTGGCGCCGGGGTCGCGGGACTCCAGGCGATCGCGACCGCGCGGCGCCTCGGTGCGATCGTCTCGGCGTTCGACGTGCGCGCGGCGGCGGCCGAGCAGGTGATGAGCCTCGGCGCAACCTTCGTCGCGTCGGACCTCGTGGCGGCGGATGCCGAGACGAAGGGCGGCTATGCGCGCGCGCAGGGTGAGGAGGAGCGCGAGCGCACGCTGGCGGCGATCGCGCGACACATCGTGAATCAGGACCTCGTCATCACGACGGCGCTCATCCCGGGGCGCGCGGCTCCCGTGCTCATTACGAGGGCGATGGTGGAATCGATGCAGCCGGGCTCCGTGATCGTCGACCTCGCGGCCGAGGCTGGCGGAAACTGCGAGCTCACGAAGCCGAGCGAGACGATTCGCGTGGGAGGCGTCACGATCATCGGCGCGGTGAATCTGCCGTCCACCGTGCCCTTCCACGCCTCCCAGATGCTGAGCCGGAACATCCTCACGCTGTTGCAGCATCTGATCAAGGAGAACGCCCTCACGATCGACCTCACCGACGAGATCACCAAGGCGATGGTCGTAACTCACGACGGAGCGGTGGTATGAACGTTACGGGATTCATGCAGCTGTACGTCTTCATACTCGCGGCGTTCGTCGGCTACCAGATCATCACGCGCGTCCCGCCGCTGCTGCACACGCCGCTCATGTCGGCGACGAACGCGATCTCGGCGATCTCGCTGGTCGGATCGCTCGTTGCCGCCGGCTCCGATCGCGGAACGGTCAGCACGGTGCTCGGCTTCGTCGCCGTGACCGCCGCGACGATCAACATGGTCGGCGGCTTCGTGATCACGGATCGCATGCTCAAGATGTTCCGACGCGAGGTGACGCCTGTCAGGGAAACACCGAAGATCGCACCAAACGCTGCGGAAGCCGTGAAGGCAGCAACGCCGAAAGTCGCGGAGGACGCGAAAGCGTCCGGAGCTCCATAAGTGCGCGAGACCTTCACCCAGGTCACCTACCTGGTCGCGTCGGTTCTCTTCATTCTCGGTCTCCGCAGCCTCACCAAGCCGGACACCGCGCGACAGGGAATGCACTACGCGGCCATCGGCATGTTCCTCGCCATCGTCGGCACGCTCGTGCAGCACGAGATCGTGCGCTACGACTGGATCATCGGCGGGCTGATCCTCGGCACCATCATCGGCATTCCGCTCGGCACGCAGGTTCCTATGACGGCGATGCCCCAGCGCATCGCGATCTCGCACATGTTCGGCGCGCTCGCGGCGACCCTCGTCGGCATTGCCGAGTACTGGCTGCACGGCGCGGAGCTCGGAACCGCGAAAATGGCGGCGGTGGGTTTCGAGGTGCTCTTCGGCGCACTGACGATCACCGGCAGCTTCATGGCGTTCGGCAAGCTGCAGGAGATCATCACCGGCCGTGCGGTGACGTACAAGGGGCAGAACACGGTGAACATCACGCTCTTCGGGATCACGGTCCTGATGTTCATCTATCTGATCGTGCATCCGGAGAACGCGATCGTGTTCTATTCCATGATCGCGCTCGCGCTGATGATTGGTGTGTTCATGGTGCTGCCGATCGGCGGCGCGGACATGCCGGTGGTCATCTCGCTGCTGAATTCGTACGCGGGGCTCGCGTCGGCGGCGACGGGATTCGCGATCGGGAACAACGTCCTCATCATCGCGGGCGCGCTCGACGGCGCGTCGGGATTCATTTTGTCGATCGTGATGAGCAAAGCGATGAATCGCTCGTTCCAGAACGTGATCTTCGGCGCCTTCGGCGCGGCGCCCACGGTCTCGACCAAAACGGCCTCGGGGCTCAGCGTGCGCTCGATCAGCGCGGAGGACGCGGCCATTCAGCTCGCGTACGCGAAGCTCGTCATCATCGTGCCCGGATACGGCATGGCGGTCGCGCAGGCGCAGCATCAGGTGCGCGAGCTCGCGGAGCTCATCGAGAAGAAGGGGGGCGAGGTGAAGTACGCAATTCACCCCGTGGCCGGCCGCATGCCCGGCCACATGAACGTGCTGCTCGCCGAGGCGAACGTGCCGTACGACCGGCTGTACGACATGGAGGAGATCAACGGTGAGTTCGAGCGCGCCGATGTCGCGCTCGTGATCGGCGCGAACGACGTCGTGAATCCGGCCGCGCGCAACGACACGTCGAGCCCGATCTACGGGATGCCGATCCTCAACGCCGACAAGGCGCAAAACGTGATCGTGCTCAAGCGCAGCATGAATCCGGGATTCGCCGGCATCGAGAACGAGCTGTTCTACAACGACAAAACGAGTCTGCTATTCGGTGATGCGAAGGCGTCGCTGTCGAAGCTCGTGGCGGAGATGAAGACGGTGTGACCGGGCACCGCGCCCTCGCGCTCGCGACGGCGCTCTCGGCGCTCGCCTGCTCGCGCCACGACGCTCCGCCG
>DATHJR010000002.1:0-2444 GCA_035286525.1 Gemmatimonadaceae bacterium
TCGAGCGTCGCAGCCGGCTCGATGCTCGGCGCCGGCTCGATCGCCGCTGCCGCCGGAGCGGCGCGCAGGGAGGCGGCGAGTGCCGCCGTCTCCTTCGCCGGCTCGGCGTCGTATTCGTGCTCGATGCGCTCCGCGAAGCTCTTGTACGCGCGCAACGCGCCCGCGCGATCGCCCGCGGACGCGAGTGCCACCATGAGCGCGCGCACACGCGTCTCATCCTCGGGCGCCAGCTGGCACGCCTGCGTCGCCCAACGAATCCCGGCCGCGCGATCGCCCGTGCGCTTCGCCTCATCAGCGAGCTTTCCGGCCGCCTTGGCCGCCCGATCGCAGAGCCGCGTGCGCGTGAGATCGACCCACTGCTCGAACTCCGGCGATGCATCGGACACGAAGATGGCGTCGAGGAACGCGCCGTGGTACAGTGACAGCGCGTCCTCGTCGCGACCGGCATCGAGCGCGTGCTCGAAGTCAATGGCGTCGCACCATGCGCCGTCATCAGAGATGCCGATCTGTCCCTCGCGCTCGGACGTGAGTAGCGCGTCGCCGACGTGGTAGCGTACGCGATGCAGAGCCTGGCGAAGGGCACGCCGTGCCTCGTCGTCGCCCAGCTCCGGCCAGAAGAGCGCGAGCAGGGAGTCGCGCGAGTGCTGCCCGCGCGGAGTCGCCAGCACTAGGTAGGCGAGTAGAGCGAGGGGCTTCGGCTGCGCGGCCAGCACGTGCAACGCCGTGGGCTCGCCAGACACCAACTCCAGTCGTCCGAGCGTCCGCAACTGCACCATGACGAGACCACCGGAGGAGGGCGCGAAGCAGTTAACCCCGATTCGCGAGGCCTGGCTCCGTTACGCGCCGCGGTAACGCTGCCGAATCGGCCGCGTAACCATCGGTCGCGAGGTTGATCGAAGTCTACCCGCGGGCCCGTGGAATGGTTAGCCCTCGCGTCCGCTTCCTCGCCCACATAGTCGGAGATGAACCATGTCACGCGGCAATAGAGTACAAACCCTACAGTCTCGTCGATCGTGCGCGGCCATCGCGCTTGGCTGCGTCACCGCCTTCTCGCTGGCCGCGTGCAACAAGGGCGGCGGATCGCGGCGGGCAGATTCGCGCGAGGCGCACAACAGCGAGTCGAAAACGGGATCGATCTCGATGTGTGCGCTGATGCCGAAGGAGGTGGTCAACTCGACCATCGGTGAGTCGTACACGAAGGCCGAGTCGAACGACGATCGCAGCTCGTCGAGCTGCCACTATTCGTCGGACACCGATCCCGCTGGAATGTCGCTGGACATGCAATGGATCGTCTCGTCCGACTATTCGAGTCCCGTCGAGCACGCGGCGCTGCAGAAGGCCAGCCTGGGCGGCGCCAAGCTGGGAGGGAAGCTCGAGAACAGCATGGTGCCCGGCGCCGCGACCGATGGCGGCCCCCTGCACATTCCGTCGGGACCCGTCGAAGGCGTGGGTGATGAGGCCACGCAAAACATGCTACTCCTCACCGCGCGCAAGGGCGACTACACGCTCATGGTGCAGATCATACCGGATGTCATGAAGCTCATGCAGGACACGACGGCAGGCCGCCAGGTGATAGAGAAAGAAAAAACGCTCGCACGCGCTGTCTTATCGAAGGTCTAGCCTCGTGTTTCGCCAACCAACGGAGAAAATGCTCATGCGCATAATTACCATCGCTCGCTCGCGCGTTGCCCTGTTGCTCGTCGCCTCGGTCGCATTCACCGGCGCGCTCGGTGCGCAGGGACTCAGCTACGACATGTCGACCACGGGAAGCGGCCCCGATCGCACGGGGAACGTGACCACGCGGAACTTCATGGTCGGTCATGGACAGTTCGCGGGCGGAAACTCCCGCATCGATGTATCGGAGTCGCTCGCGCCTGGCGGCATGATGGGCGCAGGAACGTACATGATCACGAGCTCCTCGAAGGGGACGGTCACCTCCGTCGATCCGGCGAAGCATCAGTACACCGTGATCGACATCGCCGAGCTGGGGAAGACTGCGGCGGACCTGCAGTCGGCCATGGGTGGCATCGCCAAGACCGAGATCGCCGACGTCAAGGTCGCGATGGAAGACCTTGGCCCGGGAGAGGCGCTCGACGGGTACGCGACCTACAAGTACAGGCTCACGCAGTCCTTCACGATGAACATGACGGTCATGGGCCACACCATCAGCTCACCGTCGCAGTCCACCACGGATATCTGGCTGGCGCCGCAGCTGGACGGGATCATGGATCCAAGCGCGCGTCCGTCGTTCACCACACCGACCGGACCGATGGCGGAGCTCACGAAGCAGCTGATCACCGCGTACGGCAAGATGCGAAAGGGGCTGATGCTGAAGCGCGTGACCACGAGCGAAGGAGGCACTGGCGATCACAAACACACGACGACGATGACGACGACGATCACGAACGTGAAAAAGTCGCCGATCAGCCCGAGTGTGTTCGAGG
>DATHJR010000003.1:0-13182 GCA_035286525.1 Gemmatimonadaceae bacterium
CGCTTCGCTTTCGTGCGCAATCTCCCGGCGATCGCGATCCATTCGACGGCCGCATCGTGAACGACGCGCTGGCCGTGGCGCTCGCGGCGGATCCGTCGCTCGCGAAGTGGGAGGAGATGCGCGTCGACGTGTCGCTGTCCGATGATGCGCGGCGCGGTGCGGCGCGTCGCACACCGCACGGCGGCCGGACGAGTGTCGCGATGAGCGTGCACGCGAATCAGGTGCTCGCGATTCTCGAGGAGCGCGTGTTCTCGCGCTGGCTGAGCGAGGGCTCGTTTGCTCAGGGGGCAGCGGAGGTGGACAGATGGATCGCGGCTGGCGGAGCCCGGGCGAATGACGCCGACGGATGACCCTCGATTTCGATTACCGCGATATAACTGAAAACCGGAGATGGCTGAGCCACCTCCGGTTTTCTCGCCTTCGTCAGCTCTTTACTACGTGCGCAGTGACCTGAAGGCCTCGCGCATCTCGTGACTGAAAGACTCCGGCTGCTCCCACGCCGCGAAGTGCCCGCCTATGGGGAGCTTGCTGTAATAAATCAGCTTGGGATACGCTTTCTCGGCCCAACTCTTCGGAGCTGCATAGATCTCATCGGGGAACACGGTCACGGCCACCGGGATCTGGACGTTCCTGGGATCGAAGAATCCCGCCGACGACACTTGCGCGGTGTTCCAGTACAGGCGAGCCGAAGAAATCGCCGTGTTGGTGAGCCAATACATCGTGATGTTGTCGAGGATGTCGTCTCGTGTGAGGCCTTCCGTCTGTCCGTCGAACACGCGCCGGATGAGACGGTAGCTGCGCACGTCGTGGTCGAGTATCCACGCGGCGAGGCCGACGGGTGAATCCGCGATCGCATACAGCGTCTGCGGCTTGAGCGACATCTCCTGCGCGTAGCCCAGCCCCGTGAGGTAGAACACGGCCAGCTGATCCCACGCGTTGCGCTCGTCGGCGGAGAGGGTCGGCGGCGGCTTGGTTCCCGCGGAAATCTCCTTGCTGATCTCGGGCGGAACGGTAGCCGCCATGTTGGTGGAAATGCCGAGCAATTCCGGCGGCGCCTGCAACGCCATCACCTCCGAGATAGCGTTTCCCCAATCGCCGCCCTGCGCCACGAACTTCTTGTAGCCGAGCTTGCGCATCAGCGTCGTCCATGCAGTGGCGATGCGGACGGGGTGCCAGCCGGTTGCCGTTGGCTTGCCGGAAAATCCGTAGCCCGGCAGCGAAGGAATCACCACATCGAATGCGTCCTCGGCCTTTCCGCCGAACGCCGTGGGATTCGTGAGCGGGGCGATGACCTTCATCTGCTCGATGAACGAGCCCGGCCATCCGTGCGTGATGATCAGCGGCATCGCATTCTTTTCCTTCGACTTCACATGAATGAAATGAATGTCGAGCCCGTCGATGTTCGTAATGAAGTGCGGGACCGTGTTGATCTTCGCCTCGGCTTTCTTCCAGTCGTAGTCCGTGCCCCAGTAGCGCGCCAGCTTCTGCATCGTCGCGAGCTGGACACCCTGCGCCTCATCACTCACCTGTTCTACCTCGGGCCACTTCGTTGCTTTGACGCGCTTGCGCAGATCGGCAAGGTCGGCGTCGGGGAAAGTCACGTGAAACGGACGAATGTCGGACGAACTCGTGCCGGTCTGTCGTGCAGCATCGGTCAGAGTTTCAGTCATAGCTCCGCTCATAGCCTCCAACCTCCTGTGAGAAGCGTGAACACCCAGCTGGCTACCTGCAACGGTTGCGGCGGCAACACCAATGAAGCGACGGCGATCGAGATCGGACATTTTTGTCAACTCCGTGTGCAGTTTGCGGATGCAGTGCGAAGCGGATCAGCCGAAAGTAAACACGAACGCCTCAGCGCCCGGATCGAGAAACTCGATCTCGAACTGTCGATCCGTGATCGGACTCGGCTGCCGGATCAGCTGATAGAGTCGCTGCCCGGTGAGGGTGCCGTTGCCCTGGGCGTCGACATCCGCTCCGTGCGAGGCGCCCGGTGGAGCTCCATCGATGCGCACGCGAAAGCGCACCGGCGATCCAATCGCCGCCGGCCCCATTACGAGATGCAGATCGCGGGCGTGAAATCGAAACACGATCCGCCCGTTCGCCTTGTTCGAGACCGTGCCCTGCTTCCCCACCGTCCAATCACCGTCGAGCGCCCAGTGATTGAGCTCGAGCTGCGCAGGTGCCGCGTAGACATGCGACTTGCCCGACGCCAGACCGCCGGGCGATGAAAAGTTCTCGGCGCGGTCGTAGCCAACGTAGGTCTCCCCCGACTTCAGAGTGCTCCAATCGGCTCCGACTTCGGCGCCGCTCTCGTGGACCTGCGCGAGATCGGGACCGATGCCCTTCTGTCCCGCTTCGGTGAGGAGCTGCTTGATGATTTTTTCCGATTGCTCGTAGTCGCCCTCACCGAACTGGTGGTGGCGGATGCGCCCCTTCGCGTCGACGATGTAGAGCGCCGGCCAATAGTGATTATCGAAGGCCTTCCAGATCGCATAGTCGTTGTCGATCGCGGTCGGATACACGACTCCCATCTGCTTCGAGGCCAGTCGCACATTGTCGATGTTCTTTTCGAACTCGAACTCTGGCGTCTGCACGTTGATCACCACCAACCCCTGAGCCTTGTACTTCTCGGCCCACGCACGCACGTGGGAGAGCGTGCGAAGCCAGTTGATGCAGGTGTACGTCGAGAAGTCGATCAGAACGACCTTGCCGCGCAAGGCGGCGGGCGTCAGCGGCTGCGAATTGAGCCACAGCGTCGCTCCTGCGAGCGAGGGGAGCTCGCCTTCGTCCGGAAGTGCGGCGGACGGGGAGCTGATCGAGTGCGCCACGAACGTGCTCACGGCTGAGGTATGCGTCGCGCTCGCCGTCGCGCCGACGAGAATCGCGACGAGCAGAAGCTGGATTGCTTTCATGATCGATCCCTTCGAGTTGGTCGCGCCGAGTCATTCAGATGCAGAGCCCACCACGAGTCAGGCATTTGATGATGGTGTCGGACCCTTGCACACCGCTAGCTCATGAAATCCCCTACGAGCTCCGCGATCTGATCCGCGGCGGTGTCGAGTGCGAAGTGACCCGCGTCGAGCAAGTGCACTTCGGCATCCGGCACATCTCGGCGATAGGCGTCCGGCTCCGATAGCTCGAAGGATTTATCATATTTGCCCCAGATCACAAGCAGGCGCGGCTGCTTTTCGCGCATCCAGCGCTGCCACGAAGGATAGGACTCGACGTTCGTGCGATAATCGTAGAACAGATCGCTCTGAATGTCGGCCTGACCGGGCGAATTGAGAAAAGCAAACTCATCGGTCCAGAGATCCGGATCGTACCGTTCGACATTGGGATCATCCCCGACATGGCGCGTTTGCGTCGTCGCCAGCGACAGGAGATTCGCGCGGAGCGCGCTCTCGTTGGCGGCACGATCGGCCCAGAAGGCGCGCCGCGTTTTCCAATTCGCGCCCAGCCCTTCGTTGTGCGCCACGGCATCCTGGACGATGAGCGCCTCGATGCGCTCCGGATGTTTGAGGGCCATCCGAAATCCCACCGGTCCGCCGTAGTCCTGCATGTACAGCGTGAATCGCGAGAGCCCGAGCGATTCGGTGAAGTGATTGATGATCTCCGCGTAGTGATCGAACGTGTACGCGAATTCCTTTGGATTCGGCCAGTCGCTGTGTCCGAAGCCCGGATAGTCGGGCGCGATGAGATGATAGCGATCGGAGAGCCGTGCGAAGAGCGGCTCGAACATCCGCGATGAGGACGGAAGTCCGTGCAACAGCAAAAGCGCCGGCGCGTCACTCGGGCCGGCCTCCCGGTAGAAGATCGAGTGACCATCGATCTGCGTCGTGCGATACGAAGTGGGGTACTGCACCGGACTTTCTCCTCGCTGCTCCTTCCCCGCGACCTCGAAAATGATCTCCAGCTCCACGGGAGCTCCGAGCGGAAGGCTTGCGACGCCATATACCGAGCGCGCGGGGTTTCTCTCTTCTCCGAAGACATCTCGGAGCAACTCCGACGCCGCGTCGGCGACCTTTGGCTGTTCGCGCACATCCCCCGAAGTGGCCACCGACACGTTGAGCTTGACGACTCGCGACACTTTGTCGAGCGATCCGAGGTGTTGCCGCGCGACGGCGAGGGCATTGAGCGACGCGAGCCGAGCCGCCTCGCGCCCCGAATTCACATCGAGCTCCGCCCCCACGCGCCCGACGAACTTCGCGCCGTGTCCCGCAGTGGGAAGCATTCCGCTCAGGTAGAGCAGGTTGCCCACCTGCACCGCTTCGACGTAGGTGCCGAACGGCTCGGGCGGCGGCGGAAGCTCTATGCCAAGCGCCTTCAATCGCCGCTCGGCGCTGGTCGAGCTCGGATCAGAGATGGTCGGCATCGATGACGGCCTGGGCAAACTTTTCCGGAGCTTCCTGCGGCACGTTGTGGCCGATGCCGTCGAAAACCCGGTGCGAGTATTTGCCCGCGAATTTCTTGGCGTAGGGTTGCCCGTCTGCTGCGGCGCCATCGAAGTCACTGCCGATCGTGATGGCGGGGACCGTGATGACGGGAGCCGTGAATAGTTTCTGCTCCAGCGGATCGTACCGCGGCTCACCCTTGGCGATGTCGAGCCGCCACCGATAATTGTGGATGACGATTCCGACGTGATCCGCGTTGTCGAAGGCCGCTGCGGTGCGATTGAACGTCGCGTCATCGAAATTCCACTTCGGTGATACGATCTTCCATATGAGCTTGTTGAACTCGCGGCGATTCTCTTCGTAGCCGCGTTGGCCGCGCTCGGTGGCAAAATAGTACTGATACCACCATCCCAGCTCAGCCTTCGGCGGCAGCGGCTGCAGGTTCGCCTTCTGATTGGTGATCAGATAACCACTCACGGAAACGATCGCTTTGCAGCGCTCGGGCCAGAGTGCCGCCATGATGCCCGCCGTGCGTGCTCCCCAATCGAAGCCGCCGATGATCGCCTTGTTGATCCTGAGCGCATCCATGAAAGCGATGACATCCATGGCAACGGCCGATTGCTGGGCATTTCGGAACGTGTCGCTCGAAAGGAAGCGCGTGCTACCATAGCCGCGCAGATAGGGGACGATCACCCGATAGCCCTTCGCGGCGAGCAGCGGCGCGACGTCGACATAGCTGTGGATGTCGTACGGCCACCCGTGGAGAAGAATCACTGCGGGGCCAGTGCGGGGACCCTCTTCGGCATATCCAACATTCAACAGGCCGGCATCGACCTGCTTGATCGGACCGAACGACGGGTTTGACTTCCGATCACTCGTGGTCTCAGACTCAGGTCCGCGAGTCATGATCCCTGTGTTCGCAGCGCCAATCAGCCCGAGCCGCGACGCCGCAATGGTCATCGCAGCGACTCCGAGGAAGCGGCGGCGATCCGGGTTCACGTCTTCGTTGCTGCCGTCGAGCATTCGTCGACTCCTCAACTGAGGTGGTTCTTTGCGCGAATCCGGTTCGCTCGAATGCAACGATCAGCATTATCATACGAGAGGTCCGGACGCGACTCCATTGGACGATGGTATCGCCCTTGAACTGACATCAAAGTATCATCGAACTGCGTGTCGATGTCTGCCCATTCTGGTGTCACGAGCGCCGTTACAAAAGGAAGGGAAAGGAGAACGAGCTCAGCCGCGCCGTCAGAAAATACCGATAGTATTCATCACCGCTCACGGCGACGAGAACGTGCGTCCGCTCGTGCTCGCTCAGGGCGCAGTCGAGTGTCCGTTCAAATCGTACGGCGAGGACGCGATGCTCGACGCGCTGACCCTCGCGCTTCGAGTGGCCTGAGCGATTCGCTTCGCACGTGCGCCATGGATGACATATGAGCTCAACACGCGAGTCCGATCAAGCAACGACAGTATCACCCGGGACGAGCACAGCGCCGATCGTGTTCGTCGTCGACGACGACATCTCGGTGCGAGAGTCGCTGGAGCTGCTGATCCGCGGCGCAGGATGGGAGACGGCGATCTTCGCGTCCGCGCCGGAATTTCTTTCTCACCCACGGGGCTTCTCACCGAGCTGCCTGATCCTCGACGTCGCTCTTTCGGATCTCGACGGTCTCGATCTGCAGAATCGCGTCGCCGTCGATCGGGTCGACATGCCGATCATCTTCATCACGGGCTACGGCGACGTGCCGACGACGGTGAAGGCGATGAAGGCGGGCGCAGTGGAGTTTCTGACGATGCCGTTCGGCGACGACGTTCTCCTGAGCGCGATTGGCCACGCCATCGAGCGCAGCCAGGACGCGTTCGGTCGCGAGGCAGAGCTGCGGTCGCTCCGTGACCGCCTCGCGTCGCTCAGCAGCCGTGAACGGGAAGTCATGTCGCTGGTGTCGGGCGGCTTGTTGAACAAACAGGTGGGCGCCGAATTAGGGATCACCGAAATCACGGTGAAGGCGCACCGCGGCAAGGTGATGCGAAAGATGAGGGCCGAGTCTCTGGCGGATCTGGTCACGATGGCGGCGCGGCTGCGACTGACGGAGGCGCCGATGGCGGACGCGAAGGAGTCGAATCACCCGGCACCCGATCGCCCGATGCCTACTCGCGGCGGAGAGCCGTCGCGGCCCGAACGCTAGCTAGTTTCTGTCCGTGGCAGGGCGGCAGGATCGCTGTGGTCCGGCCAGACCGCTCGCCCTCAGCTCACCACGTCGTGCTCCCCCGTCTTCCCCGTCTTCGACCCGCGTACGAGCAGTATCGGGATCGTGCACCGGTGCCGCAGCGACTCGGCCACGCTCCCATAGAGGAGATCCGAGAAGAAGCGGTGCCCATGCGTCGACATCGCAATCAGATCGCATCGCTCCCGCATTGCCACCGTCGCGATCTCGCGCGCCGGATCCCCGCTCGCGAGAATCGCATCCGTCTCGAAGCCGTCGCGCTCGAGCCGCGCGGCGATCCCTTCGAGATACGCCCGGTCGCCGTGAATTTCCTCGCTCTCGCGGAGCGCGAGCTGATGGATGTTTCTGGCCGCCCATCCATCGGCCACGTGGATGAGGATCACGGCTGACTTGAAGAAGCCCGCGAGCATGCGCACGTGCTCGAGAATCGCCTCGTCATACGCCGTGTGTTCGAGGGGAACGAGAATGCGCTTGTACACGATCACTGTCCCCCGGTCAGAAGCTGCGCGATCAGCCACACGTTCAGCGCGGCGATGAGGAACGCCACGAAGTAGGATAGCGCGCGCAGCCAGCCGGGGTTCGCGAACTCGCCCATCTTCGCGCGGTCCGACGTGAAGCGCACCAGCGGAAACACGGCAAACGACAACTGGAGGCTCAGCACGACCTGGCTCATTATGAGCAGGTTGGCCGTTCCCTTCTGACCATATAGGATGGCGACCACCACCGCCGGCACAATAGCGACGCCACGAGTGATGAGCCGGCGAACCCACGGACGGAGCCGGATCTGGAGGAATCCCTCCATCACGATCTGTCCCGCCAGCGTGCCGGTGAGCGTCGAATTCTGCCCCGAGGCCAGCAGGGCGAGCGCGAACACCGCACTCGCGCCACCGACACCGAGCAGCGGCGTGAGCAGCGTGTATGCCTGCTGAATCTCCGCTACGTCGCTGTGTCCGCTGCTGTGAAAGCTCGCCGCCGCGACGATGAGTATCGCGGCGTTGATGAACAACGCAAACGAGAGCGCGATCGTCGAGTCGAGAAAGGCGAAATGCACTGCCTCGCGCTTCCCGGCCGTGGTCAGCTCATAGCGCCTCGTCTGCACGATCGACGAATGCAGATACAGATTGTGCGGCATCACCGTGGCGCCGAGGATCCCCATCGCGATGTAGAGCATCTTCGGATCGCGCACGATATCCGCCGAGGGGACGAAGCCGGCGACCACTCCCGCGAGGGATGGCTTCGAGATCACGACCTCGAAGAGAAAGCAAATTCCGATGGTCGCGATGAGCACGATTACGAGGGCTTCCAGCCACCGGAATCCCTTCGTCTGAAGAAAGAGGACGACGAGTACGTCCGCCGCCGTGAGCACCACGCCGACGGTGATCGGGATATGAAACAGCAGATTGAGCGCGATCGCCGAGCCGATGACCTCCGCGAGATCGCACGCTGCAATCGCGGTCTCGCAGATGATCCACTGGAAGATCACGACGGGTCGCGAGTAGTGATCGCGACACGCCTGCGCGAGATCGCGGCCCGTGACGATGCCGAGCTTCGACGAGAGCCCCTGCAGCAACACAGCCATCAGGTTCGAGAGAAGGATGACGCACAGCAGCCGGTAGCCGAACGCCGAGCCGCCCGCCAGATCGGTGGCCCAGTTGCCCGGATCCATGTAACCGACCGCGATGAGGTATCCCGGCCCCGCAAACGCGAGCGCCTTGCGCCACGGCGCGCCGGACACGGGCACCGTCCGGTACACCTCGGCCAGACTCGGCGTGAGCCGCGCGTGCCGCCAACCGCCCGTGGGGGAGGTGACTTCGGGGAGCTCCACTGGAGGCGTTTCCGGCAACGCCATTATTCTCCACCCTCCTCGGTCGAGAGCGCGTCGACGAAGACCTTTCTCGCCGCCTGCGGCGTCAGTCGCACGCGCTTGCCGCCGACCTTCAGCACGAGCGGGCCTTCGAACGGCTCCTGCGTCACGAGCTCGATCGCCGTGCCTGGGGTGACGCCGAGCGCCTGAAAGTGCCGGAGCAGCCCGGCATCCTCATCACTCACGCGACGCACGATGAGCCGCGCGGGCGAGCGCTGCTGGGCGAGGGGGCGGTCGTGGATCGGGGCGATGGTTCCGGCGCGAGTAGGAATCGGGTCGCCGTGCGGACACGCGGTGGGATGGCCGAGCAGCTCGTCGATCTTGTCCTCGAACTCCTCGCTGATGTGATGCTCGAGCCGCTCGGCCTCCTCGTGCACGCTGTCCCACGAGAAGCCCATCGCCTGCACGAGATAGAGCTCGATGAGCCGGTGGTGGCGAATGATCTCGAGGGCGAGCTTGCCGCCGGCGCGCGTGAGCTTCACGCCCTGATATGGCGCGTGGGTGATGAGCTTCAGCGCCGAGAGCTTGCGCATCATCTTGCTGACCGCGGGCGCGCTAACACGCAGGCGCTCCGCCAGTTCCTGCGTCGCGACGCTGCCCTTCTCGGCGTGGGCCTTGTAGATGGCCTTGATGTAGTCTTCGACGGACGGAGAGGGCACGGGCGATGGCTCGAATGTCGTGGGTAATCGAGTTAACTAAGGTTAATACATATTAGAAGCGAGGTTAACCTGTGTCAAGCGCGCGGCATGGCCGGCGGGGGTGCGACCGTTACGAGAGACGCGACAGCAGATCGCGGATGATTCGCTCGGTGAGACCCCAAATCGTGTGGCGCCCGTGCACGAAGGCGCGCACGGTGCGACGCGTGCCGTTGGAGAGCAGCACCTCTACATCGCTCGACGCATCCGGATGCTGGAGGATGGCGAGCGGCACCCAGAATGCCTCGGCCACCTCGTCGCTGAGCGCGAGCGGCGCCTCGCGCGTGAGCAACGCGACAAAGGGCGCGATGGACAGCGGCGGGAGCGAAGGGGACAGGGGATCGAGCCGTCCGAGCGCGCCGAGGAGCTGACCGTCGGCGGAGAGATCGATGCCGGTCTCCTCGCGCGTTTCGCGGAGCGCGGTGTCGACGAGCGTCGCGTCGTCGGGCTCGCGCCGCCCGCCCGGGAACGCGACGTGGCCGCTCCACGGATCGCCTTCGTAGCTCGCGCGCTCGATCATCAGGAGCTCGAGCGAGTCTTCGCTCGATACGCGGAAGATCACGGCGACGGCGGCATCGCGCACGGCCGCGCCGGCCGCGCCGGCTGCGGGCGCCACGGAGTCGACGCTCGCGAGCGATCCTTCGAGTCGTGAGAGAATGCCACTCGCGCGCATGAGGGCCGAGCCGCTACTCCTCGACCTCGCCGCCCGAATCGATCCATGCGGCGATCCCGCCCGCGAGCGACTTGGCCCGGTAGCCCTGCGCCCGCAGCATCTCCACCGCCTGCGCCGACCGGGCGCCGCGACCGCAGTAGACCACGATTACATCATCCGGAAAGAGTGCGAGCGCCTCGGACGCCGAGCCGAGCACCTGCGCGAGCGGCAGATGGATCGCATTCGGAAGGCGAAAGAGATTCCACTCGTTCTGCTCGCGGACGTCGAGCAGAACGCTTCGCTCGCCACGGTCCTGCCGAGCGCGAAGGTCACCGATGGAGATCTCGTGGAGTATCGCGTCGGACATCGTCGTCGGTTGAAGGGTGAGAATCACGGCGCTCATTGTGCTGCGAGCACGAGTCCGCGTGCGGGCGACAGCTCGGCGAGGACGCCCAGTGGCAGCGTCCACTGATCCGGAACGTGTCCGACCGGCGCGTTGCTCACCACCGGCCCATGCACGTGCGCGGCTGCCTCGCTGAAAAGTACATCGAGCGACCGCGGCTCGGCATCGCTCTCATCCCCGCGATCGGTGAACGCGCCGAAGCAGAGCCCGGCCACGCGGCCGAGCGCACCCGAGAGGATGAGCTGCCGGAGCATGCGGTCGATGCGGTAGAGCGGCTCGTTCACATCCTCGAGCACGAGGATGGCGCCGTCGAGTCGGGCGGCGTACGGGGTGCCGAGGAGTGAGCAGAGAAGGGCGAGGTTACCGCCCTCGAGCGGGCCCGCGGCACCGCCCTCCTGCAACCAGGTTAGGGGAGGCGCATCCGCAAACGGATCGCGGGCGCCAGTCGTCGAGTTCGCTGCGACTGCTGCGCCCGTCGCGCGCGCGAGCGATTCGCGCGAGAAGGGGGTGAGCTCGGCGCGCGCGGTTGGACCGTGGTAGCTCACGATCTGGCAGCGCGCGCGGACGCCGAGATGCAGGGCCGTGATGTCCGAGAAGCCGATGATCGGCTTGGGCGAGCGACGCAACGCGTCGTAGTCGACCGCGTCGAGGATTCGCATCACGCCGTAGCCGCCGCGCAGGCACCAGATGCCATCGATGCGCGGATCGTGGATGGCGGCGTTGAGGTCCGTGAGTCTCGACGCGTCGTCGCCGGCGAGGTAGCCATCGCGCGACAATGCATGCGGATACGTAACTGGCTCCCAGCCGAGCGAGCGCACGTTGGACACGGCGCGTTCGAGCTGCGACTCGTCGGCGAGCGGGCCTGCGGGCGCGAGCAGCGCGACGCGAGCGCCGGGCGCGAGAGATGGTGGAGTGGTATAAGGCACGCTCATCCGTGCCTGCAAGGTGCGCTCACGGGCCGGAATTGGCGACTGTGATCGATCATCCAATTACGGCCGCGATTGGCACAGCGCGTGCTCCTTCTTTGTGCACGGGCCGAGTGCCCGTGAAGCGAAGACCGAGCAGTCGAAGGACGATTCATGAGCGGAGGTTAATGAGATGGCGGATCGGAACGGGAATCCGAACTCGAAACAGGCGGACGGCAATAGCGAAAGTTTCAAAACAAAGCCCACCGACAAGGAGGGAACGGGTTCCACCGGAGGACGCACCGGTAGCGGCGTGGGAAGCTCCAGCGGCTCCGGCGGCACGGACAGCTCGACCGGCAAATCGGGAAGCACGGGAAGCGAAGGCGGAGGCTATTCGGCCGGAGACAAGGAGAGAATCAAGAACAAGAACAAAAGCGAGGAATCCGAAGACGGAAAGACTTGATTGGCGAATCGAATTCGGATCGAGCGGTGAACGCAGCCGCTGACCCGGTCACGATCACTGCCAAAACGGGCGCTCGGGGGAGCGCCCGTTTGTTTTTGCCGGTGGTGAAGGCGCGCGCTAGCTTCCGCGCGTGAACGAGCTCTGGATCCTCGCGTGCCTTCCGTGGCTGGCCGGACCGCTCCTCATGCTCGCTCGCGCGCGCGGATCACCGTCGCTCGACGACGAGCCGGCCAGCACGCCGCCCTCTCCGCCCCTCGTGAGTGTGATCGTCCCCGCGCGAAACGAGGCGCACAACATCGAACGCTGTGTGACCTCCATCCTTGCCTCGAGCTGGCCCTCGCTCGAGCTGATCGTCGTGGATGACCGTTCCGAAGATGGCACCGGTGCGATCGTGCGCGCGGTCGCCGAACGCGATCCGCTCGTGCGCGTGGTGAGCGGCTCGGCGGTGCCCGAGGGATGGTTCGGGAAGCAGTGGGCGTGCGCGCAGGGCGCCCGCGAGGCGCGCGGCTCGACGCTCATCTTCACCGATGCCGACACGGCGCACGCGAGCGATCTCATCCCGCGGACGATGCACGCGATGACCGCGCGCGCTCTCGACTTTTCCACCGTGGGTGGATTTCAGGAGCTCGGCTCCTTCTGGGAGCGCGTGATCATGCCGCAGGTGCTCTACATGCTCACAACGCGTTTCGGCGGGGCGGGCGCGGTGAATCGCGCTCGGCGGTCGCGCGACAAGATCGCGAATGGCCAGTATCTCTGCTTCACGCGCGCCGCCTACGACTCGCTCGGCGGACACGAATCCGTGCGTGGCAAGGCGGCCGAGGATCTCGCGCTCGCCCAGCTCGTGCACGCGCGCGGCTTGCGCGGCGAGCTCTCGATGGGTCCCAACCAGCTGTCGACGCGAATGTACACGTCGCTGGCCGAGGTGTTGAATGGATGGACGAAAAACATCGTGACCGCGGGCGCCGACACGCTGCCGCCGGGTCTCGCGCCGCGGTTGCTGTTGCCGCTGCTGCTGCTCGTGGTTCCGGTAATGCACCTCGCGCCGGTGGCGACGTTGGTCGCCTCCGCGTTCGTGCCGCTCTCGGCGCCGGTGGTGATGTGGGCGCGCGTGTGCACGTTGCTGCTCGCGGCGTGGTGGGCATTCATCTACGTGCGCGTATTTCGGCTGTCGCCGTTGTACGCGCTCGCGCTGCCGCTCGGCGCTCTCATGGTACTCTACATCGTCGCGCGGGCAACGGTGCGAGGCCGCGCCGTGGAGTGGAAGGGGCGTCTCTACCAGGCCGGCTGACGAGCCAACCGCGCGAGTCCGTTTAGCGTCGCGCGCGTCCGCGCGATGACGGCCGCGCATCGAGTGGGCGCTACGGTGCGGCGTGCTCGCGCTCCGATCCGCCGCCCAACTTCTCGCCGCCGCTTCGAGCGTCGGCACGCTCGCGACCGTGGCTGCCGCGGCGGGCTTCACCGCTTCCCCGCTCCCCCTCGACGCTGACGCGTGCACCGCGCTCGGCGTGCGCGACATTGCGTGCGAGCTGCGAATCGTTCCGGGCGCCGGTACGCTGCGCGCACTGCTCATCGAGTGTCCAGCGC
>DATHJR010000004.1:0-6227 GCA_035286525.1 Gemmatimonadaceae bacterium
TTCGGCAGTAGCCGATCCGAACACCGGGGTCGCCGTGTACGACACGTATCGCCTGCACCCGGGCGGATGGCTCGTGTTCGGTGGCACCAGCGTTGCGGCTCCGATCATTGGCTCGCTGTACGCCCTCGCCGGAACCGCGACCGTTGCTGGATCGTATCCGTACGCGCACCTCAGTGGCCTCTTCGACGTCACGTCGGGAAGCAATGGCAGCTGCGGTGGCACTTATCTCTGCACGGGCAAGGCGGGCTTCGACGGTCCGACGGGCCTCGGCACTCCGAACGGCACGACAGCCTTCTAGCGCTTTCTAAGGCAGCACTGTTGGAAAGCTGTGTCACACTAAGTGCGTGTCCGGCCGAGTTGGCCGGGCCCGCATTTCGCATCTACGCATATGCACGCCGACGGCCGGATTGGAGGCACGGAGCACTCACAAAGGAGAACGGATGATGTCGTATTCTTTCGCTCGTCTCGTGGGGCGCGTCGCGGTCGCCTCGCTAGCGCTCGTCACTTTGGCTGCTCTCGAGTCGTGCGGCGGAGATTCCACGGCAGCCGGAACCACCAAGGTGTCCGTTCTGCTCACCGATGCGCCGGGCGACATCAAGGCGGCGGTCGTCACCATTTCCGAAATCGACCTTCAGGGATCTGGCGGAAGCCATGTCCTCATGAATTCGCCCGTCACTACGAATCTGCTGACGCTCGCTCACTCCACCGCGCAGTTGGTCAATGGCGCTGTCGTTCCGCGTGGGACGTACACACAGCTTCGTTTCGTCATCACCGGCGGCTACATCGAGGTCGAGAACGACGGTGGCGGCTCCAGCATCTTCGCGTCATCGCCCAACTATTCCGGCCTGCCCGTTGGCGCGCACGTGGATGGCGAGCTGCAGATGCCCAGCTTCGCGGAGAGTGGTCTCAAAGTGGATCTTCCGAGCGACGGAACGACGCTCGGCAGCGATTCGAAGGTCTATCTCGTGGACTTCAACGTCGCCCAGAGCTTCGGCCAGGCTGCCGGCGCATCAGGAAAGTGGGTAATGCACCCAGTCGTCAAGGCAACCGATTTCGAGCTCACCGGCAGCCTCACCGTGCAGCTGCAGGCCGACGCGAGCCTCACGCTTCCGATGGTGAACGGCGTGCCGCTCACTCTCGGCGACTTCAAGGCGGAAGTGACGGCCAGCGATGCAACGACGACGCAGCAGGCGCTCGCCAGCGCCGGCGGCGGCGTATTTCAGGCCCAGTTTCCGTTCCTGGCGCCGGGCAGCTACAGCGTGAGCTTCATCGCGCCCGCGGGCGTGTCGTTCGCTACTAACCCTGTCACGCCGGCGACTGTCAGCGTCGCCTCGGGGCAAACGACGACCGAGTCGTTCACCCTCACGTCGGCAACGGTCACACCGTGAGCTGACTGGGGCGGCCGGCAAAGCCGGCCCCCCCGCATCGCATCACGTCGCCCTACCGCATCCACTGCGCCCGCGGCGCGGCCGCGTGTAGTCTGGCGTCCTACGCGCCGCTTCGCATCGAACACACCGCATTCACGCGTTCGTCCGATCTTGTCGCCCGCCCGTGGCGCGTACCGTTCACGTCGTCCGGAGGCTCGACGTCAATGGCGCCGGTCGACATGGGTGAATTGCCGCGGGGGCGCGAGTGTGCTGCCCGGACAATCCCTCACTTTTGGGAGAGAACGATGAACAGGATGATTTTCACCGCGCTCGCGGCGATGTTCGCGATCGCGGCGTGCAGCGATTCAACGACTACAGGCGCGACACCCGCTCCAGTTCCCACGGCGACAGTGCTCGCCTCCGGAAACATCGCAGATTCCGTGACATCGTTCAGAAATCTGCTCGGAGCAGCGAACGGTGCCACCGCAGGGGAGCAGCCTTCGGGACGGCGCGAAATCAATTGGGATGGCGCGGGCGCAAACCCCTTCGACAACAGCAACAATTTTCCCGCGGACTTCTTCAACACGACGGTCAAGGTTGGCGCGGTGTTCACCACGTCGGGCACCGGTTTTCGGAATGACTCGAGCGACTTCGCCGAGATCAATCCCGCCTACGCGGCGCAGTTCGCGTTCTTCAGCGCCAACAAGATTTTTGCGCCGGTCGGCAGCAACGTCTTCGATGTGCTGTTTCAGGTCGCCGGACAGCCGACGCCGGCAGTCGTCAAGGGATTTGGCGCAGTGTTCAGCGACGTGGATATTGCGGGTGCGACGACCATCCAGCTGTTCGCGCAGGACGGGTCCAGTCTCGGCACCTTTGCCGCTCCCGTGCGGTCGGATAGCGCGGGTCTTTCGTTCGTGGGCGTCACCTTCGATCAGGCAGTGATCGCGAGAGCGCGTGTCACCCTTGGCACCGGCGCGTTGGGAGCCGACGTCAACGACATCAGCGCCGGCGGCACCGCGGATCTGGTGGTAGTGGACAATCTCATTTACGGCGAGCCAAAGAAGGCGTTTTGAATCGACGATCGAGGGCCGAGGCTTCTGGCTTTGGCCCGCTTTCGCCAACGATCAATTCGAGCCATATGTTACAGCCTCCCCTTCACGGGCGCGGCGACATGTCAGTTCAAGACGGCGTCGAAAATGAACGGCTGCTCGAGCTCTTCTTTGCGCAGTCGATGGAGGGCTTCTTTTTCATGATGCTCGACGAGCCCGTGGAATGGGGGGAGCACGTCTGCAAGGAAGAGGTGCTCGACTACGTGTTCGAGCATCAGCGGATGACGAAGGTAAACTCCGCGATCCTGACGCAGTTCAACGCCACAACGCCCGAGGAAATTCTCGGGAAAACGCCGGCACAATTCTTCGCGCACGACGTGGCGATGGCGAAGGACCGGTGGCGCGAATTTTTCGACCTCGGGCATCTCCACACCGAAACGGACGAGCAAAAGCTCGACGGCACCCCGATGCGCATCGAGGGTGACTACATGGTGATCTACGATGCGCAGGGGCGCATCGCGGGCCATTTCGGCATTCAACGAGACATCACGGATCAGCATTTGGCGAACGAGCAGATTGAAACGTCGCGTCAGCAACTCCGGGCGCTTGCGTCGCGCCTCCAGAAGGTGCGTGAGGAAGAGCGCACCTTCATCGCGCGTGAAATCCACGATGAGCTGGGCCAGGCACTCACCGGCCTCAAGCTCGACATCGCATGGATGAAGCACCGCCTGCCGCGCGATCACGAGGTGATGGATCAGTGCGAGTCGATCATCGAACGGATCGACCAGACGCTGAGCGCCGTGCGGCGTATCGCAACCGAGCTGCGGCCGAGCGTTCTGGATCAGTTGGGGCTCGCCGCGGCGCTCGAGTGGCAGGGACACGAGTTCGGCGCGCGCACCGGCATCGAGGTCGTCATGGAGCTGTGCATCGATCGGTGCAGCGTCTCGGACGAGGTGGGTAGCTCGGCGTTCCGGATCCTGCAGGAGTCGCTGACCAATGTCGCTCGACACGCCAAGGCAACCCGCGTCGCGATACGCCTCTCACAGACCTCCACGCTGCTGACGCTCGAGGTGAGCGACAACGGTGTGGGATTTCCGGAGGACCGGCTCGAGGGGACCGCGTGCCTCGGACTGGTGGGAATGCGCGAGCGCGCCCTTGCGTGCGGGGGTGAATTCAGCATCGTGTGCGATCCACTGGGCGGCACCACGGTGACGCTGCTGGTTCCACTTACCGGAGTCGTGGAGTGATTCGTCTCGCCATCGCCGACGACCATCCGATCGTGCGTGAGGGACTTCGCCGAATCGCGAGCGAAGATCCGGGAATTTCGATTACCGGTGAGGCCGCGAGCGCGGCAGAGCTGTTTCGCTTGCTCGACGCGGCGCCGGTGGACGTCGTGCTGCTGGACGTGAGCATGCCGGGCGGCGCCTTCGTCGACACGCTGCGACAGCTGCGGGAGCGCCACTCGAGCGTGAAGGTGCTGGTGCTGAGCGTGCATCCGGAGGACCAGTGGGCGATGCGCGCGCTCAGAGCGGGTGCCGCGGGATATCTCACCAAGGATCACTCGCCCGACCAACTCGTGCAGGCGGTGCGCCGCGTGGCCCGAGGCGGCAAATATGTGAGCGAGAGCCTGGCGGAGCACCTCGCCGGGATGGTGGATGGCGGCCGAACTCGCGCGCTCCACGAATTGCTGAGCGATCGCGAGTTCGAGGTGCTTCGCGCACTTGGCAGCGGGATGACGGTCAAGGATGTGGCGGAACAGCTCCGCCTGAGCGCCAAGACCGTCAGCACCTACCGCACCAGACTGCTGGAGAAGATGGGGCTCAAGTCGAAAGCGGATCTCATTCGATACGTGGTGGTCCACGAGCTCCTGAAATGATCCGCGCGTGCGCCGCGTGGCGCCAACGCACGATCAATTCAGCGGCAACCCCGCCGGCCTGGGCCAGAACGCCGCGCTCCAGATCAACGCGAATCCCCTGACCGCGATGCGAACGTTTGGCGCCGGCGCACCGGAGGCGCCGAGCGATGCGCTCGCGAATTTCTCGAGGGCCCCGTTTCCGCCGATCACCCAGAGGCTACCTTCCCCGTCGAATGTCAGCCCCGACGGAACACTCAAGGAGCCGGCGTTCGAGGAAAGTACGATGTGAGGAACGGGGGCACCCGATGCGGCCAACTGGTCCGCGCCGAACGAGACCACGGTCTGATTCGCGCTGTTGATGACCCAGAGATTCCCATGGGAGTCGAAGGCGAGTCCCGCTGGTGTCGTGAACGCGGCCGAGGAAATTCCGATCAATACGTGCGGCGTCGGCGCGCCCGAGGCCGCGAGCTGGTCGGAGCTGTAGCCCTCGAGCCTGTGCTTGTGTATGTCCGACACCCAAAGAGATCCCGCGGCATCGAATGCAAGCGCGATCGGACTGCCGTTGTTCGATATGACGACACTCGGCACCGGCGATCCGCCGGAGCTCAGCTGCTCATGATCGAAGCGTGCGATCGTGCCGTTCGCGGCGTTGGCCACCCATAGTCTGTGCTGCGCGTCGAACGCCAGCGCGGTCGGCTCGCTGAGCGAACCCGCGTGCGTGCGGATCACCGTGCTGGCGGCCGTCGAGCCACCCTTTGTGAGCGCCGCAGGAGAAAACGCGACGAGCAGGGAATCGATCTGGCTGGTGACCCACAAGGTGCCATCCGTGTCGAACGCAACGCCGTTCAGCGTCGACAACGCGGCGCTCGACGTGAAGATATTCTTGGCCGGCTGGCGATCGCCGCTGGCCAAAAGCTGATTCGACGTGAGTCCGAGCACTGCCGGAGCCGCCGCACTGGACGTCCAGAGTCCTTCTGGCGTCGACGGGTTTGGAGGCGGCGTCACCGGCGCCATGTAGTCGCCGCTGCATCCAACGAGCAGGGAAAGCAAAACGAAAATCGGAAGAACAACACGAGAATGCTTCACGTTGGAGCTCCTCTGAGCTCGGGGCTCAGCTGCGTGGGGACATCGTCCCGCGAGAGTGTGAACGCGCCTTCCCATCGTGCGAGCAGGACGGTCGCGAGGCAGTTGCCAACGACATTCAGCGATGTGCGCGCCATGTCCATGAGCGCGTCCACGCCGAGAATCACGGCGACTCCCTGAAGCGGAAGCCCGAACTGCGCCAGCGTTCCCGCGAGAATCACGAGAGAAGCGCGGGGTACGGCAGCGACGCCTTTGCTCGTGAGCATCAGCGAAACCATCATGAGGATCTGCTGCGAGAGCGGCATGTCGATACCCGCGGCCTGCGCCACGAATACGGACGCAATGGCCAGGTACAGGGCGGTGCCGTCCATGTTGAACGAGTAGCCCGTTGGCAGCACGAAGGAGACGATGCGGCGTGGCACGCCGAGGCGTTCCATGTTGCGCAGCGCAAGCGGAAACGCGGCCTCGGACGATGCCGTCGAGAACGCGAGCAGCCATGGTTCCTTCACCGCGCGACAGAATCGGTGAATGGGGACCTTGAAGGCGAAAGCAATCGGGAATAGTACGAGCAGTGCGAAGACGACCAGCGCGCCGTAAAGCGTGAGCACCAGCGCTCCGAGGTTCGCCAGCACGCCCAGCCCACTTCTACCCACCGTCACAGCGACCGCGGCGCCGATGCCGATCGGCGCGAACTTCATGACGATTCCGACGAACTTGAACATGACTTCCGAGAGGCTCTCGCAGAACGACAACATCACACGCTTCGCGGAGCCTTTCACTTGCGAGAGCGCGACCGCGAAAAGGACGGTAAAGAACACGATCTGCAGAGCATCGTTCCGGGCCGCGGCGTCGACGATGCTCTGCGGCGCCACG
>DATHJR010000005.1:0-11046 GCA_035286525.1 Gemmatimonadaceae bacterium
CGCGCGGGCTTCGAGCCGGCGTGGGACAAGGATCCATACCGCGTCTTCGTCTACACCACGCTGCAGGAGCGCGCGACGCAGGTGAGCCACGCGAACACGGGCAAGCTCGCGGGCGAGTACGAGCCGACGATCGGCGTGGTGCTCGCGAACGTCGCCAAGGAAGAGGCCCGGCACTACGTGTTCTACCGGCAGATATTCAAGGAAGTGCTGGATCGAGATCCGAACCGGGCACTCGTGTCAGCCGCCGCGGTCATGCCGTCGATCGACATGCCCGGCGTGACGATGCCGAACTTTCGCGAGATGGCGGACGTCATTCGGCGCGCGGGCATCTATGGTCCGCGTGACTACCTGCGGATCGTGGAGGAGCAGATCAAGCAGTGGGCGATTGAGGCACTCGAGGGACTCGACGCGACGGGCCGCCAGGCGCAGGAGAAAATCCTCGGCATTCCGAAGCGGCTCGAGCGCATCTCCGACGCGATGGAAACGCGGAGCAAGGCGAAGACCTTCTCGTTCGTCGTCGCGTTCGCGCGCGAGTTTGCGATGGACTGAGGCCGCGGCTCAGCCGTTGGCGTCCCGCTGCAGCTCCGCGAGCAGCTGCAGCGCCTTGAGCGGAGTGAGATTGTCGAGATCCACTCCGCGTAGCTTTTCCACCACCGGATGCGGCAGAGTCGCGAACAGCGCGAGCTGTTCGACCGCCTTCACGTCGCGCGTCGCTGCTGCCGGCTGCACCACGTGGTGCTCCGCCTCGAGCAGCTTCAACATCACGCGCGCGCGACTCACCACCGACGGCGGCAGCCCGGCGAGCCGGCCAACCTCGATGCCGTACGACCGGTCGGCGCCGCCGGCGATGAGTGTGTGGAGGAAGAGCACCTCATCTCCCACCTCGCGCACCGCCACTGTGTAATTGCGCACGGCGGCCCGCTCCTCCGCGAGCTGCGTGAGCTCGTGATAGTGCGTCGCGAAGACGGTTTTGCAGCCGACGGCATCGTGCAGATGCTCGCTCACCGCCCACGCGATCGACACGCCGTCGTACGTCGACGTGCCGCGTCCGATCTCATCGAGCAGCACGAGGCTGCGTCGCGTGGCCGTGTGCAGGATCGCGCTGGTTTCTGACATCTCGACCATGAACGTCGACTGCCCGCGCACGAGATTGTCGCTCGCGCCCACGCGTGTGAACACGCGGTCGACGATGCCGATTCGCGCGCGCGTGGCGGGAACGAAGCTCCCGATCTGCGCCATGAGGACGATCAGGCCGATCTGCCGCAGGATGGTCGACTTCCCCGCCATGTTCGGCCCGGTGAGAATGATCATCCGCGCATCGGACGTGAGCGACACATCGTTCGGGATGAACTTGTCGCGCGGCATCATGCGCTCGACCACCGGATGCCGCCCGCTGACGATGTCGAGCGCGAACTCATCGCTGATGTCGGGCCGCGCGTACCCCTCTCGCGCCGCGACCTCCGCCAGCGCCGCCAGCACGTCGAGCTGCGCGAGGATCGATGCCGCGCACTGCAGCCGCCCGATCGCCGCGCCGGCGAGCGCGCGCAGCGACTCGAACAGCGCGCGCTCGCGAAGCTCGATGCGCTCGCCGGCGGTGAGCACCTTTTCCTCGTACTCCTTGAGCTCCGGTGTCACGTAGCGCTCGGCGCCGGCAAGCGTCTGCCGGCGCTGATAGTCCGCCGGCACGAGCGCCTTGTTGGCGTTCGTGATCTCGATGAAGTAGCCGAACACCTTGTTGTAGCCAACCTTGAGCGAGGCGATGCCGGTGCGCGCGCGCTCCGCGGTCTGGATGCGCGCGATCGCGTCGCGGCTGCCGCGCTGCAGCGCGCGCATCTCGTCGAGCTCCGCGTCGAAGCCCGCGCGGATCGCCTCCTCCTCGCCGATCGCAGCGGGCGGCCGGTCGACGAGCCCGCGCGCGAGCTCCACGCCCAACTCCGCGCAGTCATCCCACTTCGCGACCAGCTCCCTCACGACGCCCGCCTCGCCGACCCGTCGCGCCGCCGCGCACACGGCCGGAAGCCGCGCGAGCGATACGCCGAGCGCGCCGAGCTCGCGCGGAGTGGCCCGGCCGGCGGCGGCCTTGCTCGCGAGGCGCTCGACGTCGCGCACGCCATCGAGCGCCGTGCGCAGCGTCTCCCGCGCGAGCGCATCGTCGAGCAGCGCGCCCACCGCATCGAGCCGCGCATCGATGGGCGCGCGCTCCGTGAGCGGAGTCAAAATCCACGAACGGAGCAGCCGCGCGCCCATCGGTGTCGCGGTACGATCGAGCACATCGATGAGCGTGCCGCCGCGATCGCCGCCACGCAGCGACTCTATGAGCTCGAGATTGCGCCTGGTCATCTCATCGAGCGGCATCGCGCTCCCGGCGCGCTCCACCACCGGTCGCGCGAGGTGCGGAATCCCCTGTGGCTGCAGCTCGTGCAGATAGCGCAACAATGCGCCGGCCGCGCCTACCGCCGGCGCATCGGCCGCGACAATGCCGAACGCCTCGAGCGACGCGACGCCGAACTGCTGCCGCAGCGCATCGGTCGCGAGCGCGGGATCGAACTCCCATCGCTCACGCTCGGTGACCAGTGGGCCTTCACCCGTCGGTCCCCGCGGCGACGGTGCGCTTTCGCCACGCACCAGCACCATCTCGCTCGGCGCGAGGCGCGCGAGAACCGGCTCGAGATCCGCGGCGTCGCACACGATGAGCCGAAGCTCGCCGGTGGAGAGATCGGCCGCGGCGATTCCCGCCTGCGCTCCGGACACGACCAGCGCACAGAGAAAGTTGTTTCGCGCGTGGTCGAGCAGATCGTCCGCGAACGCGGCGCCCGGAGTGATCGTCTCCACGACCTCGCGGCGAACGACGCCCTTCGCATTCTTCGCGTCCTCCATCTGCTCGCAGATCGCGACGCGGTACCCCTGCGAGACCAGCTGCCGCAGGTACCCGCTCATCGCCTTCGCGGGCACGCCTGCGAGCGGCACATCCGCCGCACCGCCGTTGTTGCGCGACGTGAGCGTGAGCCCGAGCACCCGCGATGCGATCTCGGCGTCCTCGTAGAACGTCTCGTAGAACTCGCCGAGCCGGTAGAGCAGGATCGCGCCGGGATTGCGCGACTTCATCTCGCGCCAGTGCTCCATCAGCGGCGTATCGTGACTCACCTCGGCTCGGCCTCCGTGACATACACGGTGATCTGCTTCGCCTTCATCTGCTGCGCCGCGGCATCGGCCTTGGCCCGCGTGTCGTAGAAGCCCACTCGCACGCGGAACAACTTCGTCGTGCCGACGATACGCGCGGCGTAGCCCCGTGCGGTGAGACTCCTGCGCATCGCGTCCGCGGCGTCGCGCGTTGGGTAGGCACCTACCTGCACGGTGTACTTCCCGGTGCCGGACGGTGCGCGCGATGTCGCGGACGTTTGGGTAGAGGTGGATGGCGCTCGATTCGAAGTCGTCGCCGACGCGGGAGGCGGCGGCGGTGCCGGCGCTGTCTCGCGCGGCGGTGGCGCCGCGCCCGCGGCAGTCGATGCTGGCGACGTGCTATCCGCTGGCGCCGATGCAACCGTGGTGGATGCAACCGCAGCGGTGTCCATCCCGTGGCACCGCTGCATCCAGAAGCCGATCTGGTTGTGCTGCTCCACCTGGCTGGGCGCTGTGTTGTGCGCGGCATCGGCGAGGCTCCTGCACGCCGCCGGCGTCTGGTTCTTGTCGAAATACACCCGAGCCATCCAGAACGACGCGCGCGCGCGCGACGGGCTCGTAGGGTGATCGATCACGAGCCGTTGCAGATGCGAGAGCGCCTGATCGTTCTCGCCCCGCGTCATCTCGAGCTGCGCCAGCCGAAGCAGCGCATCCTCGTTGCGCGGCGACAGCGGGAACTCGATGATGATGCGCCGCAAATCCCTCTCTGCGTCCGCCGCTGTCGCCGCGACAACTGCGCGCCAGTAGAGCGCGTCGACGTAGCGCGGGGAGCCGGCGGACGCCGTATCGATCTCGTGCTGCACGAGTGCTCGCGCGGCGTCGCCCTGCCCCTCGGCGGCCATGCGCTGGGCGCGGAGAAACAGCGTGTCGCTCGGCGCGGAGTCGGCTGCGGGCGCCAGCGGGGGAGTCGCCTGCGCGCTGAGAGGCAAGGCACCGATCAGAAGCGCGGCCAGTGGTGCGAGATATCGAGTCATGAGCGGTGTGCGAAGGGAACGCGTCATGCCGGTACAGCGGCAAGGAGGAGGCGCGCGGCATCGATCGAGCGCCGAGTGCCGCAGAGCGTGAGCACGAGCGTGGAGAGCAGCTGCGTATCCGAAGAGATACGAGTCTCCTTGAGAGCGATATCGGCGGCAAGGAGCGCGTCGAGTGCGCCGTCGATCGACTCGTCGGTCCAGTGCCGCTCCGCCGCGCTCCAGGCGCGCGCGGCCTCGGCCCATGGGCGCATGGGAAAGGCCTTCCCCGTCTTGAGCAACTCGAAGTAGTCGGCGCGCCCGTTGCGCGTGATCCCCCATCCGATCGCCAACATCTGCGTGGTGAGTGCCATCACGAGCGAGACGGCGCTCGTCTTCGGCTGCGCGAGGATGTGCGGCAGCAGCGCGAGCGCGCCTGCCGCGTCGCGCGCGGCAACACGGTCGAGGAAGTCGCCGAGTGTCTCGCCGCGGCGCACGCCGACGACATCCGCCACGGCGGCCTCGTCGATCGCTCGACCGCCGGAATAGCTCGCGAGCTTCTCGAGCTCCGCGGCAAGCTCCGCCAGCTCGTTTCCCACGGCCTGCTGCAACAGCTCCGCCGCCTCCGGGCTGATCGTCGCTCCCAGCTCACTTTCGACGTGATGCGCGATCCACTTCGGCACGCGATCGCCACTCAGCGGCTTGAACTCGAGCGTTGCGGCACGGCTTTCGAGTGCCTTGTCGACTTTCGCCTTCTCGCCCGCGACAGCGACCAGCGCGAGCACGACGTCGGCGGCCGGAGAAACGAGATACCGATCGAGCTCCGCGCGCGCGTCCTTGCGCAGCGCGGCGACATCGCGCACCACGATCGCCCGACGCTCGGCCATCATCGGCGGCGTGCCTAGAAGGCTACCGAGTGTTTCGGCATCGAGCTCGGCGGCGGCGCGGATGTCGAGATTGAAGTCGCGCGTCGACGCATCGACGGCGGCACCGACGAGTCTGCGCACGGCTCGCTCCTTCAGGAAATCGTCGTCGCCGTGAAAGTAGTAGACGCGCTCGAACTCGCCGCGCTTGAGCGACTTGTCGAAGGCGCGATCGAGGAGCGCAGGCATGACGTGAATATACCTTTAGTGGTGCGCCGCGGCGCGGCGGTGATCACTGCCGTCGCTCGGTTGCCAGCACACGTGGCACATGCTATTTCTCGCCTCGCCCGGCTTGTTCATCCCCGATCCCCATCGCCATGTCGCTGCAGTCTTTCGCTTCGCGCCGTCTCGCCACGTTCTGCGTGGCCTTGAGCATCGGATCGGCTCTCGCGTGCTATAGCGACAAGCCCGGCACGACGGCCAAGGGCCCGCAAACGCCGGAGGGAGCGTCCGGACTGGGATTGCAGCCGCTTCCCGCAACGCACGATACCGCGCTTCGCGAGGTCGACAGCTTCGCGTTGACGCCAGAGGTGATCCAGCGCTGGAACCTGGCGAAGCAGAGTCTTGATTCCATCACCGCGACGGATCCGGATATCGTGAAGCGATTGAGGGCCGAGGGCGCGCCGAGCGGTATCGGAGAGATGGGTGCGCGCCTCGAGGCGGAGCCGAAGCTGGGGAATGCGCTGAGGCAGGCGCACACGGACGGGCACACCTTCATGCTCACGACGATCGCGCTACAACAGGCGATCCACGGCTATCAACTCAAGCAGACGGGGAAGCTGAACGCGATGAAGGTGCCGCCGGTGGTCATGGCAAACATCGATTACATATCGGCACACCTGCCAGAGCTCATGCAGGCGATGCGAGGGCCCGGTCGAGGGCTACCAGCCCAGCACTGATCTAGCGGCCGAGCAGCTGTTCGCTGGCGAAGCGCACCGGCGCCTGATCGACGAGCATCGCAGCGGGCCAGATCGGAAGCCCGGCGCTCGCGCTCGCGACGAAGCTGGAGTTGGTCACGGGATACGGCGCAACGGCGGGAGCGCGGGCGACTACGGGGGCGAGCGCGAGATTGCGCGCCTGCGCGGTCCAGTTGAAGAGCACTGCCGCGAGAAAGCCGATCCCAACGACGCCGGCCGCGGCGGCGGCGAACGATCGCAACCCGGGACCCCGGTAGCGCGACGCATGCGCTTCCGCGCGCTCCATCCGATGCAGCGTCGTCGTCAGCCGGACGTAGAAGTCGGACGACGGCTCGACCGAAGGGAGGTTTCGCAGCACCAGTAGTCCGCGCCGCATAGCCAGATCGTGGCGCGCACACATGCTGCACATTGCCAGATGCATGTCTGCAGCCGACTGCGCCTCGGGCGGAAGCGTCTGGTCTGCGAAGGCGAGGTACTGATTACGAAATTCGAGGCAATCCATTCTGGCTACATCACTTCGGTGAGTCCAACCAGTCTACCCGCCGGAGTCGGTCGGGTTCCGAATGATGTGCGCGGGATCACGCCTCCGCCAGCAAGTCGGGGCGTCTAACGCAGCCCCGGCTCGATAATCTGCGCGAACGCATTCCGGGCGCGGTTGAGCCGCGACTTCACCGTCCCCAGGTTGCAGTTCGTGATCTCGGCGATCTCCTCGTACGACTTCCCCTCGAGCTCGCGCAGGATGAACACCTGCCGATGATGCTCGGGAAGCCGGGCAACGGACGCCTCGACGAGTGAGCGCAGATGGCGGCGGCGATACAGATCGTCGGGACGCGAGTTCGTGTCCTCGAACTGCAGCGGACGATCGTCGTCCTGCCAGTTCTTGCGGATCGTCTGAAAGAAGACCAGCGGATTGCGCGAGCGGTTGCGAAGCTCGTTCTTGGCGAGATTCGACGCGATCGTGTAGATCCACGTCGAGAACTTCTTCGAGCGGTCGAAGCGAGCCATGTGCCGGTACACCCGAATGAAGACCTCTTGCACGAGATCCTCGCCCCGCTCCCGGTCACCGATCGTGCGATAGATGAAGTTGAGCAGCCGCGTCTGATAGCGCTCTACGATTTCCTGGAACGCGCGCTCCTCGCCAGCCAGGAACGAAGCAACCAGCTCGGCATCTTCGAGCGTCTGCAGCTGGGCACGAACCGACCCCGGCACGACCGCCCTCGCTTCCACCGCCACGTTGGCCATCTTGGGTTTCCCCCGAGTACAAATGAATACGCCAGACCGATCTGGAAGCAGTTGGCTGCGATAGCTGCTGCTTCCCACGTGCCGAATGAAAGGCAGAGGTCGTGCCCCGTTGTTCCACGTCGGAGAAAATCCGGCTAAGTCACTCACAGTCAATAATTTGCACCGGAAGTGACGTTACGAATCATACCATCGCCAGATGGATCTGTCTACTTTGGTGGACGGCCTAAATGCAGGTTCCGGGGACACTCCTACGCAGAGTAAACGAGCTCAGCGGCCAAGGAAAAAGCCCGCGACGTAGAGAATGCTCAGCGCCGTCTTCGAATCGTTTATCGCGCCGTCCTTGATCATTTTCAGCGCCGCCGACATCTGCGTCGGCACCAGCTCTACGAACTCATCCGCCTCGAGCTCACTGTCGCCCCGTACGAGTCCGGTCGCTACGAAGAGGTGGATCTTCTCGTCCGTGAAGCCGGGCGTCGTATAGAAAGTGTACAGGTGCTCGATCTTCTCGGCGGTACATCCCGTCTCCTCGCGCAGCTCCCGAACCGCGCACTGCTCGGGCGGCTCGCCGGCCTCGAGGCGCCCGGCGGGGATCTCGTAGATGAACCCGTCCGCCGCGTAGCGGTACTGTCGAATGAGAAGGATCGCCGGATCGTCGCTCCCGGGATCGCCCAGGAATGGAATCACGGCACTCGCGCCCGAGTGCCGAATGATCTCGAGCTCTCCAACCTTCCCGTTCGGAAAGCGCACCCGGTCGATGTCCAGGTTGATCACGCGTCCCGTGTACTCGCGTCGGCTGCTGAGCTTTCCGGGATTCTCTGGCAGCGTCACTGCTCCGGCCGCCCATCAGCATCGTAGACGCTCACGGGCCCCGCATCGAGCGCGGCCAGCGGCGCGGCGATCACCGACGAATCGCCCACCACGACGAGCTGCAGCCGATCCGGATGCAGATGCTTGTCCGCGGCGTGCAGCACATCCATCGCGGACACACGCCGGATGTTCGCGCGATAGCTGTCGAAGTAGTCGTTCGGAAGACCGTAGATCGTGAGCGCAGCGAGGGCGCGGGCAATCGAATCGGTGGTCTCGTAGCGAATGGGAAAGACCCCATCGAGATAGCTCGTCGCGAGCGTCAGCTCGTCCTCGCTCACCGCATCCGCGCGAATGCGTGAGATCTCGAGCAGAATCTCCTTCGCCGCATCTGCCGTCACGTCGCTCTTCACCGCGGTCGACACGACGAACGGGCCGGCAGCCTTTCGCCAGTCGAACGACGAATGCGCGCCGTAGGTGTACGCGTGTACCTCGCGCAGATTGAGATTGATGCGCGAGGAGAACAGCCCGCCCAGCAGCGCGTTCACAATCAGCGCCGGGAAATAGTCGGGGTGGCTCCGTGGCAGCCCGACGTGCCCGACGCGAATTTCCGATTGGGGCGCCTCTTCCTTGCGCACGATGTGCACGGCGCGCGTCGTTCGCGCAGGCGCATCGCTCACGACCGTCGCGGGCGCCGCCGCGCCCGTCCACTCGCCGAGCAGTCGCTGCGCCAGCGTCACGCCATCGGCGACGTTGATGTCTCCGGCGATGATGAGCGTCGAGCCGTTCGGACGATAGCGCGTCTGATAGAAGCGCTCGACGGTTGCGCGGTCGAGCGCCTTGACCGACGCCACATCGCCCGACTCGGGATGCGCGTAGCGCGACGATGGGTCGTACACGAAGCGGGTGAACATTTCATCCGCGAGCCCGCGCGGCTCGGTGCGAAGCTGCAGCAGATCAGCGAGCCGCTCAGACTTGAGCCGCGACAGCTCTCGCTCGGGAAACGCCGGCTCAAGCAGCACCTCGGCGAACAGCGCCATCGAGTCGTCCAGATGCGGCGCGAGCACCGTCATCGATAACACGGCGGCGTCCCAGTCGGCGGACGCGCCGACGGCGGCGCCCCACCGCTCGAACTGCTCGCTCACCGCGTCACCGTTGCGCTTGCGCGTCCCCTCCAGCAGCAGCCCCGCCGTGAGCTGCGCCGCGCCGTACGCATCCACCGGATCGGCCGACGCGCCCGCATCAATCACGAGCGCGATCGAGACGATCGGCAGCTTGTGCACGGGCGCGACGATGACACCAAGCCCGTTGTCGAGCGTCGCCCGCTCGAAATAGGGGAAGCGGTAATCTCGCGGCGGCCCCGCCTGCGGTCGCGTCGAGACCGTCGTGCCAGCCGTCAACGCGACGCCCCTACCGGCTCACCGACTTCCACGTGGGCGGGAGTGTCCGCGAGCGAATCCGCGGGAACGTACACGAGGCTCACGCGATTGTCCTCGCCGAGCATCTCGCGCGCGAGAGCGCTCACCTGCGTGGCCGTGACGCGCTGATAGCGCTCCGTCTGCTCGTTCACGAGCCCCGGATCGCTGAAGTACGTCGCGAACATCGACAGCTTGTCCGCGCGATCGCCGGCGGACTGCAGGGAGCTCACGAGCGCGGTCTCGAGAAGTGCCACCGCGCGCTGCACCTCGTCGTCAGTCACGCCGTCTGCACGCACCCGGTCTATCTCGCGAACGACCTCGGCTTCCAGCACCTCGGCAGTGATCCCCGGCCGCGCGGTCACGTCCGCAATCAGCAGGTCGGACGCCTTCGCGAGGTCGAAGGTGAAGGCCGACGCCTCGGACGCGATCTCCCGGTCGCGCACGAGTGCGCGCTGGAACCGGCTCCCTTTGCCGGTGCCGAGGATGGCCGCGAGCACCGTCGCGGCGAAGTGCGCATCGTCGCCGACCACGGGGGCACGGAAGCCGAGAAAGAGACGAGGGAGCATCACCGCATCGGGCACGACGAGCCGTTTCCACGAACCGAAGTGCGCGGGCAAGTCCATTGGCGGGAGGGGAGGCTTCCCGGCGCCGCGCGGAATGGGCCCGAAGAACTGCTCCACCAGCGCACGCGCCTCGGCTGGATCGAAGTCTCCGGCAATCGACAGTACCGCGTTGTCCGGCGTGTAGTACGTCGCGAAAAACTGAGCGATGTCCTCGAGGCTGGCATCGGTCAGATCCTCCATCGACCCGATGAGCGAGTGATGGAATGGGTGATCGGGCGGGAATGCCAGCGCCGGAAGCCGCTCCCACCACGTGCCGTAGGGCTGATTGTCGACGCTCCAGCGGCGTTCGTTCTTCACGACATCGCGCTGCGTGTCCAGCTTCTGCTGCGTCATCGCGGGCAGGAGCTGTCCCATACGGTCCGCCTCGAGCCAGAGCGCAATCGCCAGTTGGTTCGATGGCACCGTCTCGAAGTAGTTCGTACGGTCGAGCCAGGTAGAGCCGTTCAACATGCCGCCGGCGCGCTGCACGATCTCGAAGTGCTCATTGGCACCCACGTGCGCGGAGCCTTGAAAGAGCATGTGCTCGAACAGGTGGGCAAAGCCGGTGCGCCCCGGGCGTTCGTTGGCGGAGCCGACATGGTACCACAGATTGACCGCGACGATTGGCGCCGTGTGGTCCTCGGAGAGCGTTACCGAGAGGCCATTTGCCAGCCGAAACGAGACGATGGGTACTCGCATTGCGGAAACTTGCACTGGTTCAGCATCGCTTGGAACCCGTCGTCGTCCGATCTTGATGCGCCTTGTCTTGACACGTTACCCCCGGTCTGCCCATGTTCACGGCCCGCCCGGACGCACGCGTACGAAGCTGGCGCACGCGGCCGTACGGTCTTTCGACGCGTAATGCAACTAACGAGTCTTCACGCGATCGCGTGCGTAGCAACCCTTTCTCACCGGTACGGAGGTAGTGATCATGGCAGCTGATTTTTCCTTGGGCGAATCGCTTGTCGGCGACGGCAACGAAGTCGCTCACATCGATCTGATCATCGGCT
>DATHJR010000006.1:0-6795 GCA_035286525.1 Gemmatimonadaceae bacterium
ATGGAATTCGATGAGCGCGACTACACCTACTATCGAGAGCGCTACGGCGCGGGCGCGCAGCTGGACTATCGATTCAGCGATAGCAGCACGGCGTACGTGCGCGGGCTCTTCAGCCTCTTCAAGAACTTTGGAACGCGCTACCGCTACGACATAAGTGTCGACGACGTCGAGGATGTGAGTGGCGCCACCGCGACGGGTACGGGTGTCGGAATGTCGCGCGAAGTCTCCCAGCGCAGGCCCACGGAACAGCTGTACGGGTTCACCGGAGGCGGGACGAAAGCGATCGGAGCGCTCGATTTCAATCTCGCCATGAACTACGCGGGAACCCGGCAGTCGGTGAGCGACTATCGCACCAGTCCCTTCGGCTACTCGGGCGCCGATCTCTCGGGCCTCGCGCTCGATGCAAGCAATCCGCAGGTTCCGCTCTATCACTATCAGAACGCTACGGATGCCGCCAACGCGACGAACCCGCAGAACTACACGCTCTCGCGCTACGAGACGAGCGACGGTCTCACCACCGGCCGCGATCTAGGTGGTCAGCTCGACGCAACGTGGCGCTACGCGTCAGCCAACACTCCGGGCTCGCTCAAATTCGGCGTGAAGGTGCGCGCGGAGAACAAGGAGTTCAACGAGGCCAATACGCAGTTCAACTCGACCACGGATTACACATTGGCTCAGGGGCTGAGCGGATTCTCCGATCCGAGCTTCTACACCAACGTCACGAACGCCTATCCGCTGGGTCCCGTGCCGGGCGACAAGACCGTGCACAGCGCCGAAGATGCGGATCCGAGCGGGTTCGTGAATGCGACGGACTCTCTTGGCAATCTGATCGACAGCTTCAGGGGATCGGAACGGATCTACGCCGGCTACGTGATGAACACGGTGGATGTCGGACGGTTGCGCATCAATGTAGGGCTGCGCGTGGAGAACACGCGCGTCGACTACACCGGCCACCAGGAAGGCACCGATACCACCACGGGCACCACCAGCGTGTCGACGGTTTCCGGATCCTCGAGCTACACCGATCTCTTTCCGAGCGTGCAGCTTCGCTATGCGCTGGGCAGCGTCACAAACATTCGCGCTGCGGTCACGCGCGCGATCGCGCGACCGAACTACTACGACCTCGCGCCGCACATCTCGGGCGAGACCTGCGGAGGTGTGTGCAACACGCTCGCCAACGCAGCCTCCGCGGGCAATCCGAACTTGAAGCCGCAGCATGCGTGGAACTACGATCTGTTGTTCGAGCACTACCTGCCCGCGGCAGGAATCGTATCCGGCGGCCTGTTCTACAAGAGCATCACGGATTTCCAGTACGACAAGATCGCGATCTACAACGGACCCGCCACGCAGTTCGACGGCAACTTTGTCTCCATGCCCGTGAACGGCGGCGACGGCCACCTCTTCGGCTTCGAGGCGGACTACGCGCAGCATCTCTGGTTTCTTCCGAACGCATGGCAAGGGCTCGGCTTCGATGTGAACTGGACGCACGTCTCGTCCAAAGCCACCCTGCTGCAGGATGCGTCGGACTCGGCGCACATCGGACTGACCACCTCGCGATCGGTGGCGCTGCCGCGCCAATCCCCGAACATCGCGAACGTCGCGCTGGTGTTCGACCACCCACGCTTCTCGGTTCGCGCCGCGTGGCAGTATCAGGGCGCCAACATCACAAGCTACGCCGACGGCACCGCTACCGCGGGCGGCGATACCTACTTCTACGCACATTCGCAGATCGATGCGTCGGTGATCTTCAACGTCACGCGCGATGTGTCGCTGCAGCTGCAGGGATTGAATCTCAACAACGCCGTCTTTGGTTTCTTCAATGGTACGCCAGACGCGCAGTTCAACATCCAGCGCGAGTACTACGGTCGAAGCTTCATCTTCGGCGCGAAGTACGGATTCTAGACCGCGCGTCTCGGGAGGCGGCGGTGGCCCTGGAGCCATCGCCGCGCTCTTCACTTCTTACCGTGAGCTCATGAATCGATTCCTCGTTGCGGCCCTCGTGACCGCCTCCGTTGCGACATCGCGCGCCATCAGTGCCCAGCGCGCCGATCACGCGTACGCGGGATTTCATCTCTCGGCGCGCACGCCGCTCGGTGACGCCAAGGGCTGGGACTACCTCGCCTTCGAGCCGGCGTCGCGGCTGATCTACATCTCACACGAGAGCGATGTGCTCGTCGTGGACCCCGATCGCCAGCGAATCGTAGGCAGGATCGGCAATACCGCGGGGGTCCATGGCATTGCCTTCGCTCGCGGGCTCGGTCGCGGATTCATCAGCGATGGGGACGACTCGAGCGTCACCATCTTCGATCTCGCGACGCGGCGTGTCATCAGTCGCGTGACCACCGGCGGCGATCCCGACGCGATCGCCTTCGACTCGGTTTCGGGGCGCGTGTTCACGATGAACGCGAAGGGAGAGTCCAGCACGGCAATCGAGGCCGCCAACGGAAAGGTCGCGGGTACGATCGCGCTAGGCGGAGCACCGGAGTTCGCGGTTGCCGACGGGCGTGGGCACCTGTTCGCGAACATCGAATCGACGAGCGAGATCATCGAGATCGACACGCATTCGCTCACCATCGAGCATCGGTGGCCGCTTGCGCCGTGCGCGACGCCATCGGCGCTCTCGATGGACCGAGCGAAGCGCCGGCTGTTTGTTGGCTGCCGCAATCATGTACTCGCGGTGGTGGATGCCGATGCTGGGCGCGTCATACAAACGTTCACGATTGGCGATCACGTGGATGCGAGTGTCTACGATGACGTCCGGCATCTGGTCTTCGCCTCGAACGGCGATGGAACGATCAATGTCGTCGGCGAACGGGGCGATTCGCTCGTCATGCTCGACGTCGTGAAGACGCAGCCCGGCGCGAAGACGATGACCTTTGATCCGGTCTCGCACGATCTGTTCGTCGTCACCGCCAACCGCGAGGCGAAAAAGGGCGCGAAGGGCCCGATCGTGCCAAACACGTTCACCCTGTTGCGCTTCGCGCCCGGCTCTGGACGAACCTCCGACGCGCTCGGGCGCGCATCGACGACATCGCTGGTCGTGCTCGTGGCGATCGATCAGATGCGGCCGGACTACTTCGAGCGGTACCGGTCGCAGCTCACTGGTGGGTTGGGTCGCATCCGCACGCAATCCGCATTCTTTCCTCACGGCCTGGAAAACCATGCGAACACCGAGACCGCGCCGGGCCACTCCACCATGCTCTCCGGACGCGAGCCCATGCACACCGGCATCGTGAGCAACGATCGTGGTGTGCCGGATCCGTCGGCGCCGTTGATCGGATCCAGCGGCCCGGGCGCATCTCCGCGGCGATTTCTCGGGACGACGCTGTTTGACTGGATGCTCGCGAAAGACTCCCGGGCGCGTGTGCTGTCGGTGTCGCGGAAGGATCGCGGCGCCATACTCCCCGTCGGACGGGCCCTGGGATCGGTATTCTGGTACTCCGACGGCGCCTTCACGACGAGCCGGTACTATTCGGACACACTCCCGCAGTGGGTCACCGAGTTCAACGAACGCCATGGCGCCGACGCGCTGGCGGGCACGAAATGGGGGCTCCTTCGCCCCGAAGCGGACTATCCCGAACCCGACTCGATGCCCTACGAGCACGGGGGCAGCGACGTCACGTTTCCACACGAATTTCCCGCTACCGCGAAGGAGGTTCGCACTCAGCTGTCCGCGTTCCCGTGGATGGACTCTCTGACGCTCGCCTTTGCCCTTCACGGCGTGCACGCCCTTTCGCTCGGCAATCGCGGCGCGACTGATCTGCTGTCGATCTCACTTTCTACCACGGACGCAGTTGGCCACGCGTACGGGCCCGACTCGCGCGAAATGCACGACCATCTGTTGCGCCTCGATCAGTGGCTCGGCGCCTTTCTGGATTCGCTGGAGCGGCTCGTGCCAGCGAATCGCATCGTGCTCGCGCTCACCTCGGATCACGGAGTCACTTCGTTTCCGGAGTACCTCACGTCGGTGAAGCACGTCTCGGCCGGGCGCATCTCCCTCGATGATGTCGCGCGCAACACCGCTGCCGATCTCACGGCGCGCTACCAGGCCGACTTCGGAATCGAATTCGGGAACGGACTCCTGAGCGGCGACACCGCGGCCCTGCGAGCGCGCGGACTCGACGTCGACAGCCTCGCCGCCGCGATCGCCACCGGCCTGCGTGGACGAAGTGGCATCGGTCGCGTCTACACACCGCGAACGCTGAAGGCGGCGAGCGCGCGAGACATCGATGCCGTGCGCTGGCGCAATGCGATTCCGCCCGACGTCGCATGGCTCGTGTGTGTAGTGGCTCGCCCGAACTTCCTCTGGTCGTCCGGCAAGCTCTCGGCGGAGCACGGAACGCTCAATGACCTCGACGTCACGGTGCCGATCGCCTTCATGGGGCCGCGCATCGCGCCCCGCACTTTTCAGAAGGCCGCGCGCACTGTGGACATCGCTCCGACGCTGGCCGCATATCTCGGCGTCCGGCCCACGGAACGGCTCGACGGCGAAGTGCTCGCCGGCGTGATCGCGACCGAGCCGCGGGTCGCGGCGTCCCGTTCCACACGCCGTTCTCCCGGCAGGTCGGTGAGCGAGCAACAATAGATCTGTACGCGCTCGCGCGGTTCACGGCACCCGCTCATACTTCGGGAAGCCGGATCCGGAGAGCCGTGACAATGCTGGTGCTGGCGTTTCTGGGCGGGGTGCTCACGATTCTGAGCCCGTGCATCCTCCCCATCATCCCGCTGGTCTTCGCCCGCACGGGACGCAGCTTCCCGCGCGAGGTCCTGCCGATGCTCGTCGGTCTCGCGCTCGCGTTCACCGCCGCGGCGCTCATCGCGACCGCCACGGCGCACTGGCTCGTGGTCGCGAACGTGATCGGCCGCAACGTCGCGCTCGCGCTCTTTGCGATCGTCGGTGTCACGTTGCTGTCGTCGCGCGCGGCCGAGTGGATTGCGCGTCCCGTGACGCGCGTCGGGGCTGCGCTGCTCGGCGGAACGCAGGATGCCGGCGCTGCGACACCCGCGCGCAACGTCGTCATCGGAATCGCGATCGGACTATTGTGGGCGCCCTGCGCCGGCCCGATTCTCGGAGTACTGATCGCCGCATCGGCCGTCGCCGCTGCGCCCCGTGCCGCGCTGCTCTTTCTCACCTTTGCGCTGGGAGCCGCCATGTCGCTCGCCGCTGTCATCTCGCTCGGAACGCGACTGATCGCGCGCGTCAAGCGCGCGGGCGCGACCGAAGCCGCCGTGCGGCACGTGCTCGGTGTCGCGACGATCGTCACGGTCGTCGCGATCTTCTTCGGCTTCGATCAGGCGCTCTTTGCGAAAGGAGGGCTCGTGAAAACGGCGAGCGCAGAGGAACGCCTCGTCACGACGCTCACACCGGAGCGCGTGCGGCCTCATCCGCCGGGGATGTCGCTCGATGAATTCGCTGCGGAGGAGGACGCGCTCGCGGCGTCGATACATCTCGACCAACTCGACGGCGACCTGCCGGGCTTCGAGGGCGGAACCGAGTGGATCAATTCGCCGGAGCTGTCGCCTAAGGCGCTGAAGGGAAAGGTGGTCCTCGTCGAGTTCTGGGCGTTCATGTGCTACAACTGCCTCAACGCGCTTCCGCACGTGAAGGATCTGTACGCAAAGTACAGGAATCGTGGCTTTGTCGTCATCGGCGTGCACACGCCGGAGCTTGGACCGGAGCGCGTGCCGTCGGGCGTGCACGACGCGGTGAAACGCCTCGGAATCACCTATCCCGTGGTGATCGACAACGACAACCGGATCTGGAACGCGTACCACAACCAGTACTGGCCCGCCGCATACTTCGCGGATGCCACCGGGCAGCTTCGCTTTTACAACTTCGGCGAAGGACGGTACGACGAGCAGGACAAGGTTGTGGCGAAGTTGTTGGCGGAGCGCGATGCGGCGGCGGGGATGGCCGAGGCGAACAAGTCGATGAGCGCCCGCGACACGAGCATGTTCGGTTCCCATCGAGATGCCACGCCGCGCATGAGCCGCCCGCCGCACTGAGAGTGGCAGCGCTCTGCATCACTGGAACCGAACGGGGATGATCCGGATCACGGGCCCGCCGACGCTCACCTGGATCGCCCGCACTGACTCTCCAATAGCGAGCGCCTCAATCATCGCAGTTACGCGGGACCGCCCATGCCCGCGTAACTGTACTCCGACGAGCCCGAACCTTTCCCGCCCACGACAGTCAAGTGGGTTTCCATACCGAGCATCTTGTGCGAGTCCTCGGCTTCAGGGCAGTAAACCTCGTAAGTCCCGGGCTTGAGCGTCAGCGTCAGTGCGACGCTGGAGCCTGGCTGGATCTCGGCGGTCTTCTTCTCGATCCCTTGCCCTTCGACCTCGAATGCGTGCGGAATGCTCCCGGTGTTCGCAATTCTGAACGTCACGGTTCCGGCGGCAATGGTGCCCTCCGAGAGCTCGACTTTCCACTCGGACAGCTTGGCGCTCACTGCTTCCGCGTCGCCCGGGGCGCGGGGCGCGGGAGCCCCGGCGAGAGCGACGGCGGCGAGGAGCACCCCCGCGACGGGAAACGAGATGGCTTGCATGGGTGTCATACGCGATAATCCTCCACTGAGAGTGTGACCACAGGTCTGTATGACGGGGACCCTGTGCACCTCAGGTTTATTCCGCCGGGAACGATTCCGTCGCCGCCGAAATCCTCTCCAGAAGAACCGCGCGACAGTTGGGCGCGGGTTGGAGTCACGCGCGCGCGAGCGCTTTGACGCCGTCGTGTATGCGATCGTAGCTCGACGCCGGTCGCGTCGAATATCGGCGCCCATCCAGATCTCC
>DATHJR010000007.1:0-17989 GCA_035286525.1 Gemmatimonadaceae bacterium
CATTGAGGAGAAGGCGGAGGAGCGGATCGACAAGATCCTGCAGCCCGACGAGCTTCCCCCCGGCGTGATCCAGCTCGTGAAGGTCTATCTCGCCGAGAAGCGCAAGATCTCGGTGGGCGACAAGATGGCCGGCCGTCACGGAAACAAGGGTATCGTAGCGCGCATCGTGCCTGAGGAGGACATGCCGTTCCTCCCCGACGGTCGCCCGGTGGACATCGTGTTGAATCCGCTCGGCGTGCCGAGCCGAATGAACGTCGGTCAGATCCTGGAGACGCACCTTGGCTGGTGCGCGAAGCAGCTTGGCTTCTATGCCAAGACGCCGGTGTTCCAGGGCGCGAACGAGCGGGAGATCGGAATGCTGATGCGTCTCGCGGGGCTCAAGTGGGCCGCGCCGGCGCTGGCGCTGAGCACCGCGCCACCGAGCATCTCGGATCACGACATCAAGACGATCATGCACGACATCAGGCCGGCGCGCGCGGGCGAGGCGCACGTGAACCTCGACGCGGCGACGGTGAACGACCTGGGCGGACGCACGATGTCGCAGGAGACGCGCGACATCTTCTTCCGCTTCCGCGATTTCCTCACGGCGGCCGCGAAGGAGCTGGCCGATCGCGAGCATGCGGAAGTCGAAGCGCAGATCACGCTGCACGGTGCGCTCGGCGAGGACGCCGAGTTCCCGGAGGCGCGCAAGCCGGAGCTGCGTGGCGCGCTGAAGCAGCTCGAGAAGAGCCGCGGTCGCGAGAGCGCGGATGTGTTGCAGTCGCACGAGCTGCCCGCGCTGGCGGCGATGCTCGGGCCGAAGTCGGAAGCGGATGTGGATGCGGCGGCGGTCGAGCTGATGCGACTGGCCGGGCTCACGCTCGCCGGCAAGGTGTGGCTGCGCGATGGTCGCACGGGCGAGCGGTTCGCGAACCCGGTGACCGTCGGTGAGATCTACATGCTCAAGCTCTCGCACCTCGTGGACGACAAGATCCACGCGCGAAGCATCGGACCGTATTCGCTGGTCACGCAGCAGCCGCTCGCCGGCAAGGCGCAGTTCGGCGGCCAGCGGTTCGGAGAAATGGAAGTGTGGGCGCTCGAGGCGTATGGCGCCGCGCACACGCTGCAGGAGATCCTGACCGTCAAGTCCGACGACGTGAATGGTCGAAGCCGCGTGTACGAGGCGATCGTGAAGGGCCAGAATCTGCCAGAGCCGGGGATTCCGGAGTCGTTCAACGTGCTCGTGAAAGAGTTGCAGGCGCTTGGAATCTGGGTCCACCTCGGCGCGACAGGCGAGAACGGGCACGGCAACGGCAATGGTAACGGGGAGGATTGATCCATGATTGATTTTCGCAGTGTGCGCGAGCAGAGAAGCTCGGCATTTGATTTCATTCAAATCCGCATCGCTTCTCCGGAAGAGATCCGCGGCCCCAAGGACCCGAAGGAGCGCGAGCGCCACGAGATGCAGGGGCTCCGCAACTGGTGGTCGTGGGGCGAGGTCACCAAGCCGGAGACGATCAACTACCGCTCTTTCAAGCCCGAGAAGGATGGCTTGTTCTGCGAGCGCATTTTTGGTCCCGTCAAGGACTGGGAATGCCATTGCGGCAAGTACAAGCGCATCCGTTATCGTGGCGTGATCTGCGATCGTTGCGGCGTCGAAGTCACCCTGTCGCGCGTCCGTCGCGAGCGCATGGGGCACATCGAGCTCGCCGTACCCGTCGCGCACATCTGGTTCTTCAAGACGTTGCCGAGCCCCATGGGCAATCTGCTCGACATCACGCTGCGTGATCTCGAGAAGATCATCTATTACTCGAACTACGTCGTCATCGAGCCCGGATCGCAGGAAGTCGAAGCGAACCAGCTCCTCGACGAAGATGAATTCTTGAACCTGCGCGAGAAGGCGAAGTCGGAAGGCGACGACGCGTTCAAGGCCGACATCGGCGCGCCCGCGGTTCGCGAGCTGCTCAAGCGGCTCGACATCGACACGATCTCCGAGGAGCTGCGCACGCAGGTCGCGGTCGAGACGTCGCAGCATCGGAAGAAGCAGATGCTGAAGCGGCTCAAGATCGTCGATGCGTTCCGTGGGTCCGGCGATGCGGGCGGCGTTCGCAACAAGCCCGAGTGGATGATCCTGGATGTCATCCCGGTCATTCCGCCGGATCTGCGTCCGCTCGTTCCGCTGGATGGCGGCCGGTTCGCAACTTCGGATCTGAACGATCTCTATCGCCGGGTGATCAACCGGAACAACCGCCTGCAGAAGCTGATCCTGCACCGGGCGCCGGAAGTCATCCTGCGCAACGAGAAGCGCATGCTGCAGGAGGCGGTCGACGCGCTGTTCGACAACGGCCGCCGCTCGAAGGCGATTCGTGGTCGCGGCAAGCGTCCGCTCAAATCGCTCTCGGACATGCTGAAGGGCAAGCAAGGGCGGTTCCGCCAGAATCTGCTCGGCAAGCGAGTGGACTACTCGGGCCGTTCGGTGATCGTCGTCGGACCGGAGCTCCGCTTGCACCAGTGCGGACTTCCGAAGGCGATGGCGCTCGAGCTGTTCAAGCCGTTCATCATCCACAAGCTCGTCGACAAGGGAATCGCCGAGACGGTGAAGCGCGCGAAGAAGATCGTGGAGCGCGAGTCGCCGGAGGTATTCGAGATTCTCGAAGAGATCATCAAGGATCATCCGGTGATGCTCAACCGCGCGCCGACGCTCCATCGTCTGGGCATCCAGGCGTTCGAGCCCGTGCTCGTGGAAGGGAAGGCGATTCGAATTCACCCGCTCGTGTGCGCGGCGTTCAACGCCGACTTCGACGGTGATCAGATGGCGGTGCACGTGCCGCTGTCGTTCGAGGCGCAGCTCGAGTGCCGCCTGCTGATGCTGAGCTCGAACAACATCCTCAAGCCGTCGGACGGTCGTCCGGTGGCGGAGCCAAGCCAGGACATCGTGCTGGGCTGCTACTTCCTGACCAAGGCGCCGTTCGATTTCGACCAGAAGGTCAAGAACGCGCCGCGTTTCTCGACGGTGGCGGAGGCTGAGGTCGCGCTGGCGCTGAACCGGGCGACGTTCCACACGCCGGTGCGCTACCTGGTTGACGATGCGGAGGGCAAGCGGTGGGAGAACACGACGGTTGGACGCGTGGTGTTCAACTCCATCGTTCCGCCGGCGCTCGGCTATCAGAACCGTGAGATGAAGAAGAAGGCGCTCAGTGAGCTCGTGTTCGAGGCGTATCGGCAGGAAGGGCTGTCGAGCACCGTGCAGTTCCTCGACCGGCTCAAGGAGTTCGGATTCAGGTACGCGACGATGGGTGGCGTGTCGATCGGCATCGAGGATCTCGAGATTCCGACCGAGAAGGAGACGCTGCTGGAGGAGGCCGAGGAGCGCGTCGAGCGTTTCCAGCGCGCGTACAACACCGGAAACATCACGAACGGCGAGCGCTACAATAAGGTGATCGACACCTGGACGCACGCCAACAATGACGTTGCCGATGCGATGGTGAAGGCGATGCGGGAGTCGAAGAACGGCTTCAACCCCGTGTTCATGATGTTCGATTCCGGCTCACGAGGCAGCCGCGATCAGATCCGCCAGCTGGCGGGGATGCGCGGACTGATGGCGAAGCCGCAGAAGAAGCTGACTGGTGGAATCGGCGAGATCATCGAAAGCCCGATCAAGTCGAATTTCCGTGAAGGATTGTCGGTGCTCGAGTACTTCATCTCGACGCACGGCGCGCGAAAGGGATTGGCGGATACGGCGCTGAAGACGGCCGACGCTGGTTACCTCACACGCCGGTTGGTGGACGTCGCGCAGGATGTGACGATCACCGAAGAGGATTGCGGCACGATTCTCGGACTCGAGGTCGGCGCGCTCAAGGAAGGGGAGGATGTGATCGAGCCCCTCTCGGAGCGCATCGTCGGCAACGTGGCCGCGGAGGACGTCGAGGATCCGCACGAGGTCGACGAGTCGGGACGCCGCACGCTGTTGGTCGAGGCGGGCGAGCTGATCGACGAGGAGACGTCGCGGCAGATCGAGGATTCGGGAATCGAGACAGTTCGGATTCGCTCCGTGCTCACGTGCGAGGCGAAGCGTGGTCTCTGCCAGATGTGCTACGGCAGAAATCTCGCGACGATGGCGATGGTCGATCTCGGCGAGGCGGTGGGTATCATCGCGGCGCAGTCGATCGGCGAGCCGGGCACGCAGCTGACGCTTCGTACCTTCCACATCGGAGGCACCGCGGCGCGTATCGCGGAGCAGACGGCGCGGAAGTCGAAAGTTGCGGGAACGGTCGAGTATGGCGAGCGGCTGGTGTTCGTCACCAACCCCGAGGGACAGCGCATCGTCACCTCGTACGAGGGAGACATCACGATTCGGGCGAGTGCCGAAGAGAGTGCGGCGATCGTGTCGCGCTTCCAGGTACCGCTCGGCGCGTTCCTCATGGTGAACGATCGCGCGGAGATCAAGAAGGACGGAGTGGTGTTCACGTGGGATCCGTATACCACGCCGATCATCGCGGACGTCGAAGGCACGATTCGGTTCGTCGACCTCGTCGAGGAAGAGTCGCTCTCCGAGGAGCTCGATGAGCTCACCGGTCTGCGTCAGCGCGTCGTGATCGAGGATCGAGAGAAGAAGCTCCACCCGCACATCGAGATCATTCAGGAGAAGGGCGGGAAGGAGAAGCGTCTGCGCGACTTCGTCGTGCCGGTTGGTGCGCAGCTCATCGTGCAGGATGGCATGCGCGTGAGTGCCGGCACCATTCTGGCGAAGATCGGGCGAGAGGCGTACAAGACGCGCGACATCACGGGCGGTCTGCCGCGAGTGGCGGAGCTGTTCGAGGCGCGCAGGCCGAAGGATCCGGCGACCATCTCGGAGATCGACGGCGTCGTGCGCTTCGGCGAGATCAAACGCGGCAAGCGCGAGATCTTCGTGCAGCCGTTGATGGAGACGGGCGACGGTGTGTTTGCGGTGGACGAGACGCAGCCGGCGCAGCTGTACGAGGTGCCGGCCGGTAAGCACCTTCGCGTGCACGAGGGCGACCGCGTGCGAGCTGGAGATCGTCTGTCCGAGGGCCCGGTGAATCCGCACGACATTCTGCGGATCAAGGGACCGAGGGCGGTGCAGGAATATCTGTTGAACGAAGTGCAGGAGGTCTATCGTCTGCAGGGTGTGAAGATCAACGACAAGCACATCGGCGTGATCGTGCGTCAGATGCTGCAGAAGGTTCGGGTGCTCGAGCCTGGGGAGACCCAGATGCTCGAGGGCGAGCACGTGGACAAGGCGGTGTTCCGGGATACGAACGAGCGCTCGAAGCAGGGCGACGAGAGTCCGGCCACCTCCGAGCCGTTGCTGCTCGGCATCACGAAGGCGAGTCTCACGACGCAATCGTTCATTTCGGCGGCGTCGTTCCAGGAGACCACGCGCGTGCTCACCGACGCCGCGATCCGCGGCGCGAAGGACGATCTGCTTGGCTTGAAGGAGAACATCATCATCGGTCACCTCATTCCGGCGGGCACCGGGTTGTACCGGTACCAGGAAGTGGACATCGAGGGGATCGACATTCCCGTGGCGCCGGAGCCGATTGTGGAGCCGTTGCCGGAAGCGACGTTCGCGGCGCTTCTCACGGGTGGAGTGGGGAATCTCGGCGGCGGCGGCTCGCTGCTGCCGTTCGGCGACGACGAGGAATAGGGAGATTGGGGCGACGGGTGACGGCGAACGATTGCCGCCACCCGTCGCGCTCGCGTCATACCCGATTCCTTCAGCTTGACTCTCTCGGAGGGCTCGCCTAATTTTGGGGGCTATTCGTCTATCTTCGCGTATTACCTAAGGTTATGCCGACTATCAACCAGCTCGTCCGGCGCAGTCGCCAGGACGTTGAAAAGAAGGAGAAGGCGCCGGCGCTCAAGGGGAACCCCCAGAAGCGCGGTGTCTGCACGCGAGTGTACACCACCACGCCCAAGAAGCCGAACTCCGCGCTCCGCAAGGTTGCGCGCGTGCGTTTGACCAACGGCTTCGAGGTGACGGCGTACATTCCGGGCGAGGGGCATAACCTGCAGGAGCATTCGATCGTGCTCATTCGCGGCGGCCGTGTGAAGGATCTGCCGGGCGTTCGCTACCATATCGTGCGCGGCACGCTGGACGCATCGGGCGTCAACGGCCGCAACCAGAGTCGGTCCAAGTACGGCACGAAGAAGCCGAAGGCCGGCGCCAAGGCAGCAGGAGGTAAGAAGTGAGCCGTCGCTCGAAAGCGGTGAAGCGTACGATCCTTCCCGACGCCCGCTACGATAGCCAGACCGTTTCGAAGTTCATCAACACGCTGATGCTGCAGGGCAAGAAGTCCACGGCCGAGGGAATTTTCTACGGCGCGATGGACCTCGTCGAATCCCGCACGGGTCAGCCGGGTGTGAACGTGTTCAAGGCGGCGCTTCAGAACATCAAGCCGGTCGTCGAGGTGAAGAGTCGCCGAGTGGGTGGCGCGACGTACCAGGTGCCAGTCGAGGTTCGGCCGGAGCGCCGGACGGCGTTGGGGATGAGATGGCTCATGCAGTATTCGCGTGAGCGCAGCGAGAAGTCGATGGCTGAGAAGTTGGCTGCTGAGGTGATAGCGGCGAGCAAGGGAGAAGGGAATTCGGTGAAGAAGAAGGACGACACGCACCGGATGGCGGATGCGAACAAGGCGTTTGCGCACTATCGGTGGTAGCAGGGCGTAGCGCGACGCGATGATGGATTGAACCCCGCCTGGTGACTGTCACCGCGCGGGGCTTTTCATGTCTGCAGCGCTGCCACGCGTAATCGAATCAGGTTGGATCGTGAATGCGCATCGCGGCGGCGAATCCGCCTCAATGCTCCCCACTCAACCTCGCCACTCGCTCCTTCGCATCCTTCACGATCGGCTGCAGTTCCGGATCCGCATTCTTCCAGAGCGACACGAGCTTCTCGTAGTACTCGACCGCCGGCTTGCGATCCCCTTTCGCCTCGTATAGCTCGCCCAGCCGCTGGTAGCTGGCGGCGAGAAAGTGCGCATCGGAAATGTCTCTGAGCGGACCGCCGGTCGAGAGATAGCGTTCATAGTACACGCGCGCCGAGTCGGGCTGCGCGAGCTTGGCGTACGCCTGCGCGATCTCGAACGCGCCGCAGGTCGCGCACATGTTTTCCTCGCGTGACGCCTGAAAGGCACTCACCGCCTCGGCGAAGTGCCCTCGCGCCGCGGCGATCTGGCCGGCGGCGGCGAATCGTTCCGGGTCGCCCTTTTGCACGCCGACCGGCACGGCGTGCGCATACTCCAACATCAGACGCTGCGCCTCGTCCGGCTGTCCCGCCAGCGCGTACGTTTTCGCCACCTCCGAGTACGGTCGATCACCGGGGTCCATCGACGCAAGCGGATGCTTCGCCAATGCCTCCGCGACTATTGCGATCGCATCTGAGGGCCGGTTGTGGTAGCGAAGGTCGAACTGCGCGAGCTGAGCCATCTGCACGATGTACACGTCGGGCGCGCCGCGCGCTTCGTGCAGTGCCGCGGCGGCACGCATGCGCTGCTCTGCATCTGCGAGCTTTCCCCGCACTCCCGCCACGACCCCAAGCTGCTGGATGGACTGCGCCTGCCAGTAGCGACTGTTCGGGCGCTCGGCTCCGAGCTCGCGCGCCCGCTTCTCGGCCAGCGGATAGTCTCCCTTCCAGCTCGCGATGCCGGTGGCGGCATAGCGCATGTTCGGATCCTGGGGAGACCCGCGCTCCCATCGTGCGAGCGTGCTCTCGGCGGCCGGCAACTTTTGTTGAAGGAGTTGCGCACGGACGGCGTGGAAGGGGCAGTTGCCGAACTGCCCTCGGTCCATGCATCGCACGGCAAGGCTCTCCGCTTCCGCATACTGCCCGTGCGTGGCAAGCGTGATCGAGAGGTTGTTCTGGGCGATGTCGTTGTCCGGGTCGATGGCGAGCATAGCGCGATAAGCAACGATGACCTTCGACGCGTCGTGGTCGACGAAGTCGAAGTAGTTTGCGGTCGCCGCCTGCTTCTCCAGCTCCGGAAGACGGTCGCGATGCTGGTAGGCGCGTCGCGAGGCGTCGGCAGCCTGAGTGAACGATCCTCCGTTGTTCGAGATCAGCACCGCCAGCTTGCGCCAGGCCATCGCGAAGCCGGTGTCGATTGTCGTCGCCTCCTGCATTATCGGTATCGCTGCTTCCTCGCTCCCGACGTCCGCGAGACGAAGCGCCTGCGTGTATTTCTTCAGTGCCTCGAGCGAGCCGGTCGTCACGTGTTCCAGCGGCTGGTCAGTGCGAATGCTCACCAGCGACTCGCCGATTCGCTCGCGCAGTGCGCGCGAGAGGCGATCAAGGGCGGGGATCAGGTCTGCATCGCCCGCCGCCGTTTCACGGATCGCGGTAAGCACCGCGCCGTTCGCGGCGGCGAGGACCTTCGCCGAGAGCACGAAGCTCTTCCCCACCGCATCGATCTGTCCGACGACGACCGCTGGCACTCCCTCGCGCTGCGCCACCTCGAGCGCGAGCGCCGGCATCAGCGTCGCGTTCGGGGGGCGCTGCATCCGCCCGAGAGCGTCGGATACCGCCTGTCCATCCACCAGCTTCACGGTTTGCGACTGCGAAAGATCGACGCGAAATGCCTCGGTGAGCGTCGGCCCAAGCGTGGAGTCAGGTGAGCGATTCTCGAACTCTGCGAGAAGAATCGGCTGTCGCTCCTTGATGAGCCCCTTCGCCTGCAGCGTGCCAATCGATCCGATGCCGAGCACGCGCATCAACGAATACATGATGACGATCACCGCGAGCGCACCGAACGCGAGACCGCCGCCGAGGATCGCCTTCCGCCACGTGAGGTGCTTCGCCACCGCGCCGTCGGGGACGCGAAACGTTCCCGTTGCCGCGGCGAGCACTCGCTCGCGCTCTTTTCGCCCGGTGACGAGCATGATCGGCAGCCCAATCGCGAGCAACACCACGGCGCCCACGAACACCCAGTCCGGAAGCCCGAGCTTCTGGCGAAGCACGAATACCGCTATCAAGACCGCGATCGACGCGAGCCCGAACAGCGCCGCCACGCGCATCGGGTGCGCACGTCGCAGCGCTGCCTCCGCTCCCGACGTGAATGCCGGTGTCGCGCCCGTGGGCGCCATTCCTCCGCTGGGCGTGGCCATCGCCTGGAGCTGCGTGAGCATCTCGGCCGCACTCTGCACGCGATCCGCCGGCTTCTTCTCGAGACAGCGCATCACGAGTGCGTTGAGCGCCGGCGGCACCGACGCGCGCTGCCCGCTGAGCTGCGCCGGGGGGAGCGTGACGTGCGCGGCGAGTACCTGCTGCGGCGACATTCCGCTAAACGGGGGCCGGCCGCAGAGCATCTCGTACGCCATTGCACCCACGGCATAGAGGTCCGCACGGTGATCGACGTTCGGGTCGGCGGCCGCCTGCTCGGGAGCCATGTACGCCGGCGTGCCGAGCGCGACGCCGAGCGAGGTCAGCGATGAGGAGCCTGCGGCCGCGCTCATCGCCTTGGCCACCCCGAAGTCGGTGACCACGGCGTGCTGCCCCGAGATCAGGACATTGTCAGGCTTGATGTCGCGATGCACCACGCCCCGGGCGTGCGCGTACGCGAGGGCGTCCACGACATCGCGCAGGATCCGGATCGCCTCGCCAACCGGGAGCTCGCCCTCGCGCGCGAGCTTCGCGCGGAGCGACTCTCCCGATACCAGCGGCATCGTATAGTAGAACAGGTCGCCGACCTGTCCCGCCGCGAGCAGCGGCACGATGTGCGGGTGCTGCAGCGACGCCGCGAGCTGGATCTCGCGTCGAAAGCGCTCGAGGTTCACGCTCGCCGCCATCTCGGGCGGGAGGACCTTGATGACGACCTGCCGCCCGAGCGCGGTCTCTTGGGCGATGAAGACGTGCGACATTCCACCGCCGCCCAGCTCGCGATCGATGCGGTAAGCGTCGCCGAGGGCGGCCTGCAGTCGATCTGCGAGATCGTGCATGGGGCGGAATGTAGGGACGGTGAGGGTCAGGCGCGAGATGATGGGACGATCGTGTCTTGCCGTCTCGAAGGCTCGGCTGCATTCTCGTCCCGCGCGCACGAGGCTGTCCGACCGCGCGCTCCCACGGCGAGGAACGACAATGTTCGTCGGTCACTATGGAGTGAGCTTCGCCGCGAAGAGCGTCGATCGCAGCATTCCGCTCTGGGTACTCTTCATCGCCGTTCAACTGCTGGACGTCATCTGGGCGCCGCTCGTTCTCCTCGGCGTCGAGAAGGTGCGCATCGTTCCCGGGATCACAGCGACGAATCCGCTCGACCTGTACTACATGCCGTACACGCACGGTCTCCTGGCTGCGATCGGGTGGGCGTGCCTGGGAGGGCTGGCCTACGGCTTTTTCTTTCGCCCGGCGTCATCGAGGTCGAGCGTCATCGTCGCGCTCGCCGTGTTCTCACACTGGGTTCTGGACTTCATCGTCCATCGCCCCGATCTGCCGCTCTACGACAACTCCGAAAAGGTCGGCCTGGGACTGTGGAACGCTCCGGCGATCGCCCTCGCTCTCGAGGTAGTTCTCCTGTTCGGAGGGATCTGGCTCTGCTTTCGTGGACGGCTATCGCAGTCCATCGGCACTTTCGTGCTCGGGGCACTCATGGTCGCGCTGCAGTCGTACGTATTCTTCGGGCCACCGCCGGTGTCGGACAAGGCGGCCGCGTGGTCGGCCATCGCATGCTACGCGGCGTTCGCGGGCGTGATCTGGTGGATGCAGGATCGAAAGGCCGGGGCACGGGCTTCGTGAGGGCTCTTCGCGCCTCAAATGGCGAGCTGATGCGTAAGCCGCGCCTGTGGCAATTGCGCCTCGCCCGTTGCATCGGCCCACCCCTTACGCCCCGTTTCGCCCCTGGCCAAATTCGTCACGTCCTTTGACCCGGCATGCACGCCTCGCGCGAACAACTCTTCTCGCTATTATTCGTTTGAGAGATGGCACGGTCGGTGCGCTTATGCCTCGCACAAGTGGCCTAAGGCGCGAGAGTTACCTTCTAGTCTGGCAAGGCTAGGTCTGGCTCTCGCGCGTAGTCCGCGTCAGTTGTCGTGTACTGTCCGTCTTCAGGGGAGTAGATGCTGCCAGTTCCTCAACCGAAAGTCCTCTTCAAGGCAATGTCCGACGGAGCCGTCCTTTTCTCCACGGACAACGAGGTCTATTTCGGTCTCAATAGCGTCGGCGCGCGAATCTGGGAGCTCCTGCCACCGGTCTGTGCGACGCTGGACGAGCTCTGTACCCGGCTGTCGGCTGAATACCCCGAGGTCGCGCGTTCGATCATCGAAGCCGACGTGAAGGAGCTGCTCGGAGATCTCACAGCGCACAAGCTCGTAGCCGTTCGCGTGGAGGGGCACCTTGACCAGTCGAGCGCGATTCGCGTTCCTGCGCAGGCTGGCAAGTCTTAGCGCACGCGAGTGGCTCGACATCGCTGAAGCGCAGATCGAGCTCCTGATCTCCCAACTGATCGTCGCCACTCGCCGCACCGGACAGCTGGTCGAACGCGCCCCGCTCGATCCCTTCGGCGACACCGTCCCTCCCGTCGCCCCCTCGGACGCCCCCGTGGACCCGCGTCCCGAACAGCTCGCGCTCGCGATCGGTCGCTCCGCCGAGCACGGGGTCTTTCGCCCGCTCTGCCTCGTGAGGGCCGTCGCGCTCAAGCGACTCCTCGACCGCCACGGCTTCGAGGGAAGCATCGTCAAGATCGGCGTGCGGATGCGTCGCGGAAAATTCGCCGCCCACGCGTGGGTCGCCTTCAACGACCAAATCCTCGGCGATCAGGAGTGGCACGTCCAGTCATTCGCGGAGCTCGATGAAGTCAGCGTGATGGACCGGTCGTGAGCGTCATCCTCGCGGTGGCGGGCGACACGAGCGCTGCGCTGGACGACTCGTCCATTCGCCACACCCTCACATCGATGCGCGCGCTTCCCGACGATATCGTGGCCATCTGGCGCGGCGCCGGCGCACTGCTCGCCGTCGCGCGCCAGTCGTGGGAGCTGTCACCGTCGATGTCCGGTGACGCGCTCGTCACGACGGATGGCGAGCTCGCGATCGTGGCGGACGCGACCATCTACTATCGCGATGATCTACGCGCCGCGCTCGCGCGCGCGCGCGTAGCCGCGATGGGGAGCACGGCGAGCCATCTCATCCTCGCCGCGTATCGCGCGTGGGGCGCGGACTGCGCGGCGCATCTCGAGGGCGACTTCGCCTTCGCGATCTGGGATGGCGCTGCGAAGCGCATCGTCGCCGCGCGCGATTTCTCCGGCAAGCGCACGCTCTACCGCTCGGTGCTCGCGGACGGCGCGGCGCAGGGCGCACTGGTGCTCGCCTCGACGGCAGGTGGCGCGCTCGCCCTTCCTGGCGCGAACGCATCGCTCAATCTCACCGTGATCGCCGAAACGGCCGCGGGACTTTGGGGCGGCAGCGCGGAGACGTGCTACGAGAGTGTGCGCGTGCTGCAGGGGGCGCAGACGCTCACTATGGAATACGGCGCACAACCGCGGCTGCATCAACACTGGAGCCCTCCGCGCGCGTCCACGCGTGGATCGCCGCCGTTCGAAGAGGCGGCGATCGAACTGCGGAAGTTGCTCACGCGCGCGGTTGTCGAGCGGCTCGACACCGAAGGCAATACGTCGATCTGGTTGAGTGGCGGTTGGGACTCTCCCGCGGTGTTCGCTGCCGGCGCCAATGCGCTCGACTCGAGCAAGTCGACGCACAAGCTGCTGCCGATCTCGATCAGCTATCCTGAGGGCGATCCGGGTCGCGAGGACGAGCTGATTCGCGAGATCGCCGCGCGCTGGAATGCGCACATCCACTGGCTCGACATCCGGGACATTCCATTTTTCGATAAGCCCGCCGAGCGCGCGAGGACGCGCGACGAGCCATTCGCGCACCCGTTCGAAATGTGGCATCGATCCCTCGCACGAGGCACCCGTGCAACGGATTCTCGCGTCGCGCTCGAGGGCGTGGGAGGCGACCAACTCTTCCAGGTATCCGAGGTTTTCCTTGCCGACCTGCTCCGCACGGGGCGCATTGCGGAGCTCGCACGTGAATGGAAGGCAAAGGGGATGACGAACGCCGGTTTCCGGACGTTCTTTCGCTGGGCGATCCAGCCGAATCTCCCGCGTCCCGCGCTCGCCCTCGCGTCACTCGCGCGCGGCGGGCGGCCGCTCGTCGGCTATCTCGAGCGCGCGCTTCCGCCGTGGATCGACAAGCGTTTCGTTCGCGAGCACGCGCTCGACCGCCGCGATCGCCTCCACGCCCCTCGCGTCACGCACGGAGCTCGATCCGATCGCGAGACGGCGTGGTATCTGTCGCACCAGTATTTCCCCCGCGTGTTCGGCGTCACGTCGACCTTTGCGCGCGAGGAAGGTGTCGAGATTCGTTCGCCTCTCTACGATCGACGCATCATCGAGTTTGCGCTCACACGGCCACGTGAAGAAAAATCGACCGGTAACGAGACGAAACGACTGCTTCGCGCATCGATGCGCGGACTGCTGCCGGATTCGATTCTGCAGACGCGCGCCAAGCGTACGGGAGAGACCGGTGGCTACTTCACGAGCTCGATGCGCCAAGAGTTGCCAGCGATGGCAAATTCCTTCTTCAACGATTCGATGCTCGCGCAGGCTGGCGTGATCGATGCATTGAAGTTTCGGCAGAGTGTGACCGAATACGCACGAGGGATGCAAAGTAATTTTGCAGTCGGCTTGTACTTCACGCTACAAACTGAACTGTGGCTCCGGTCACATCTCGCTGTGGAACAACCCCTGCACTGATGTTAGCGCAGTCGAACGGCTCCCCTGTCAGACCGGAATGATCTGTTCCAGTTCGACAAGAAAATTGTTCGTGCACTCACGGCCATGTCGGCCGTACTTCCGCCGGGCAAGCAGCGCGGCAACACACGAGACTTTAGGAGGGTCGAGTGTATCAGAAACCACGTGTGGAACGGTTCGGCACGTTCCGCGAGCTGACCCAGGTCGGCTTTAACGGCACCACGGATGGCTTCACGATTTGCGGCGCCAACGGCGGCACCGGCAACGAGCTTTGCGGAGGCCCAGGCGCGCCCCCGTGTCGTGAAGGATCGCCGGTTTCGTAATCCGAGCGATTAAGTAGCACGTGGGAGGTTGTCGGGCTCGCCCGGCAGCCTCCCACACGCTTACATACCCTCATGCGAAACTATCAGGTGTTCGGCGGAGCACTGAGCTCCGACATCGAATTCCCCGAGCTTCAGACAATCGAGAGCGACGCGCCCACCTGGACGCTTCGCTCGGTGACGAGCGTCCCGGACATGGTCGCCCCCACGCTGCTGGGCGAAGTCCAGGTCATTCCGGGATGCCAGGTGCGTCTGTTTCGGCACGCGGCCGGCTATCGATTCGTCTTCGACGACACGGGAAGCTTCGACATCACGAACAAGGGCCGCGACATCGCGTGGAGCCGAGGGCCCGCCGTCGAGGCGGAGTGGGTCCGCGCCGACATCACTGGGCGCGTGCTCGCGGTTGCGATGCACGCCTCCGGGCATCTCTGCCTCCACGGAAGCGCAGTTGCCACCGGCGCGGGCGCGATTGCGTTCCTCGCCCCTAAGTTTCATGGCAAGTCGACGCTCGCCCTCTCGCTGACTCGCGCAGGGGCGAAGCTGCTCACCGATGATGTGCTGCCGGTGGATCCGCGCACTCCCGTCCACGCCGTTCCGGGTGTACATCAAGTGAAGCTCTGGCAGGACTCCGCACTTCACTTCGGCGTCGACCGCGAAGCACCGCGCCCCGGCAACAAGCATCTGCTCCACGACTTCGACGACAACATGCTTTCGAACGATCGCACGCCACTCGCCGCCATTTACCTCCTCTCGCCGGTGATCGTCGAGGAAGGTGCACCCGCGCCCGCGGTCTCGCGCGCGCGCATGCACGCCGTGCCGTCCGCGCTCGCGCTCGTGCGTCATTCGATCATGGGGAGCATGCTGAGTGGTGACGAGGCGCAACACGTGATCAATCGCGCGACGGCAATCGCCGAAGCGGTGCCGGTGTACCAGCTCACCGTCGCCGCCGGAATGGAGCGCATCGCCGACACGGTCGACCAGCTGCTCGCCTGGCATGGCGGGACGGCGGTCACCGGGGCGCACGCGTGAGCGGGCTTGCGGCACGCGATGATGCTTCTTCGCTCTCCGTGTCGGGCGACTCCCTGCCTCCGCTGAGCGACGCGAAGAATTTCGCGGTCGTGCTCGATGGCATCTCGAAGTCGTTCCCGGTTCGCCGCACGTGGGGCGACATGGCGCGGCATCCGATGTTGCGCCCTCGCGCCCCCGTCCTGCAGAACGTCAGCCTCGCCGTGTCCGAGGGAGAATTCTTCGGGCTGCTCGGCCCCAACGGCGCCGGGAAGACGACGATGTTCAAGATGCTTGCGACGCTCGTGCTGCCTGACGCGGGCACCGCGACCGTGGGTGGCTTCGACGTCGTTGGCGAATCGTCGAAGGTGCGCTCCGTGCTCGCGCCCGTGATTGCGGACGAGCGCAGTCTCTACTGGCGCCTCACCGCGTTCCAGAATCTGGAGCTGTTCGCGAAGCTGCAGGGGATGCGCGGGGCCGCCATCCGCACGCGCGTGAACGAGGTGCTGCACGTCGTCGGTCTCGCCGACACCGGGGAGAAGATCGTCGCCGCGTTCTCGTCGGGAATGAAACAGCGGCTCCTCATCGCGCGCGCGCTCGTCGCGCAGCCGCGCGTCCTGCTGCTCGACGAACCGACGCGCAGCCTCGACCCCATCTCCGCGCGCGCCTTCCGCACCTTCCTGCGCGATGAGATCTCGGGGCGGCAGGGATGTACGGTTTTGCTCGCGACCCACAGCGCGGACGAGGTACTCGAGCTGTGCAACCGCGTCGCCGTGCTCGACCACGGGCGGCTCCTTGCCACCGGAAGCACGACGTCGCTCGCGCGCGACCTCGGCGAGGAGCGCTACGCGCTGTTCACGCGCGATGCGAATCACCCCGCGCTCGCGGCGATGGTGCAACGCGGCGTCGTGGGCACGCTCACCGTTCGCGGCGAAGAGGATGGGTGGACGCGCGTCGACATGGAAGTGGTGGGAGGGATGGAGCGCGCGGCGCAGATCGTCGCCACGCTGGTCGAGCAGGGAGTGGTCGTCGCGCGATTCGAGAAGGTGCCGCTTCCACTCGCCGATCTGATCGATCGCATCGTGCGCCGCGGCGCGGAGGAACGGTCCAATGCGTGAGGCACTCGCACTCGTCCAGGCGAGCTGGCGCACGCAGCGCAGCTATCGCGTCTCGATGGTGCTCTCGATTCTCTCGCTCGGTGTCACCGTGCTGCCGGTGTACTTCGTCTCGAAGGCGCTGCAGCCGTACGCGGCCGAATCCATCGCCAATCAGGCGAGCAACTATTTCGGATTTCTCGTGGTCGGCTTCATCGCGCTCATCTTCGTCAGCACGACGGTGGGGTCGATCCCCGATGCGGTGGGCAGCGGCATCGGGACCGGAACGCTCGAGGCGCTGCTGTCCACGCGCGCATCGATTCCCTCGCTGCTCGCCGGGATGGTCGGCTACAGCTTCGTGTGGAGCTCGGTCAAGGCGGTACTCTTTCTCCTCCTCGCAATGATACTCGGCCTGCATCTGTCGCTGGCCGCATCGTTCAGCGGGATCCTGATTCTCGTGATGATCGTGCTCGCGCACATCCCGTTCGCGCTCATGGCCGCGTCACTCGTGCTCGCGTTCCGAACCACCGGCCAGATTCCCAACATCGTCATGATCGCCTCCGGACTGCTCGGCGGCGTGTACTGGTCGATGAGTGCAAAGATCATCCCGCCCTGGGTGCACGCGCTCGGGGCCTACGTTCCGCTCGCACCGGGACTGCGTGCGCTGCGCCAGACTCTGCTGAATGGCGCGTCGCTGGCTACCGTAGCACCGGATCTCACCTTGTTGCTCGGCTTCATCGTGATGTTGAACGCGGTGGGCTTCCTCATGTTCATCGAGGCGCTGCGTTACGCGCGGCGCACCGGTACGCTCGCGCAGTATTGACGATCGCTCGATGAGCCTCGACTCGCTGTCTCCCGAAGCGCAGCTGCTTCTGCTCAGTGCGGGCGGCGAACGCAACGACGACGCAATCCGCGGCCTGCTCACACGGCCGCTCGATTGGGCGAAGTTGAGCTGGCTGGCCGAGCAGGAGCGCGCGACGCCGGTATTGTGGCGAAGACTGAGCGCGACCGGTCCGCTCCCCGAGGGAGCGGAGGCGCTGCATCGCATGGCGATGGTCTCGGAGTTTCGCATGTCGCATCTCGAAGCGAGACTTCTTTCCGCGCTCGACACTCTCCGCGCCGCGAAAACCGAGGTCGTGCTGCTCAAGGGCGCGGCGCTCGCGCTCACCGTGTACGGATCGTTCGTCGAGCGCCCCATGTCGGATGTCGACCTCCTCGTGGCGCGAAGCGATGCGCTGCGCGCGCGCGATGCGCTGCTGTTGGCGGGATGGGAGTCGCGTGCGGGAACGGACGAGGCGTTCTACGAAGGGCATCACCATCTGCCACCGCTGGTGGACGGACTCGGCACCGGCACGAGCCTCGAGCTGCACACGTCGCTCTTCTTCGAAGGCCATCCCTTCGCCTTCACGAGCGAGGACGTTCGCCGGCGGGCGGACAGGGTGGTGATTCGCGGACACACCGCGCTCGTGCCGAGTGTGCACGATCAACTGCTGCATCTGTGTTTGCATTTCGCGTGGTCGCACATGATGGCGACGGGGGCGTGGCGCGCGTTCCGCGATCTCGATGCACTGATTCGCACGGGCCGCTTGGACTGGACGGAGTTTACGAAGCTCGCGCGCGAGTCACGCGGCGGCAGCGCGTGCTACTGGACGTTTCGCCTGGCGCGCACGCTCTCCGGCATCTCGGTACCGGAGTGGGTGCAGCGCGCGCTGGCGCCGCCGGAGCCGGAGTTCGCGCTGCGCAGGCTCGAGCAGCACTTCACCTACGATCTGCTGCCGACGGAGAACATCTCGCCATCGGTGTGGCTGACGTACGCGATGTGGCGCGCAGGGG
>DATHJR010000008.1:0-2005 GCA_035286525.1 Gemmatimonadaceae bacterium
GATCACATCGCCGATGTCGAACAGCTTCAGCGTCTCGAACAGCTCCTCGCCGAGATCGTCCCTGCGGAAGTAGAGCTGGATGCGCCCGGAGTCGTCGGCGAGATGCGCGAAACTCGTTTTTCCCTGTCCGCGCCACGCGACGATGCGTCCCGCCACGCTCACCTTCTCGCCTTCGGCGGCATCGCCGAGCGCGGCGACCGCGGACGCGGTAGAGTGCGTACGCGCGAAGCGGTATGCGTACGGCGCGACTCCGCGCGCGATCAATGCGTCGTGCTTTTCGCGCCGTGCCTTGAGAACGAAATTCTGCTCGTCGGTGGTCACGACGCGTGCGCTCCCGGTGCGCCCGCGCGCTTAAGGTACGCCTCGATGAACGGATCTATGGCGCCGTCCATCACCTTCGCGACGTCGGTGATCTTGAGTTCAGTGCGGTGGTCGTTGACCATTGTGTACGGCTGGAAGACGTAGCTCCGAATCTGATTACCGAAAGAGACGTCCGTCTTCGCCGAGTCGATCTCCGCCTTCTTGCGCTCGCGCTCTTCGACCTCGCGCTGGTAGAGCGCGTTCTTCAGCATCTTGAGCGCGGTTTCCTTGTTCTTGTGCTGCGAGCGCTGTTGCTGGCAGCTCGTGACGATGCCCGACGGGATGTGCGTGAGACGCACCGCGGAGCTGGTCTTGTTGACGTGCTGTCCGCCGGCGCCCGATGCGCGAAAGACGTCCATGCGAATGTCCTCGTCGCGGACCTCGATGTTGATCTCCTCATCGACATCGGGATACACGAAGACGGATGCGAAGCTGGTGTGCCGTCGCGACTGCGAATCGAATGGCGAGATGCGGACGAGGCGATGCACCCCTGCCTCCGAGCGAAGAAATCCGTAGGCGTATTCGCCCTTCACCTCGAGCATCGCGCCCTTGATTCCGGCCTCCTCGCCTTCACTCACGTCGAGCACTTCGATCGAGAAGCCGCGGCGCTCGGCCCAGCGGGTGTACATCCGCAGCAGCATCGCCGCCCAGTCCTGCGCTTCGGTGCCGCCCGCACCGGCGCTGATCTCCACCATGGCGTTGCGGTGATCGTCGGGGCCCTGAAGCATCGAGCGGAGCTCGTAGCTCCGGAGCTGATCCTCGAACGCGGACAGGTCGCGATCCAGCTCCGCCGACAGCTCCGCGTCGGGCTCCTCCTGGAGCAGCTCGTCCAACTCCGTCATCTCGCGGAGCTTCGCCTCCAGCCGGTCGAACGGCTCGACCCAGTTCTTGATCGTGTTGACTTCCTGAATCACTTCGCGCGCGCGGTCGGGAACGTCCCAGAACTTCGACTCCCCCATCTGCGCCTCGCGCGTGCTCAGCGTGACGCGCTTGGTATCCAAGTCAAAGCAACCCCCGGAGCTCGGCGAGTCGCTCATCGTGCCGGCGCAGCTGCCGGGTGCGTTCACTCTCGGACATTGAATCCACTCCACTGATGAGGACCGGGGTGCGGCCATGGGACCGCGAACGACACGAGCCGTCCCGGGCGACGGGACGGCTCGCAAGTGAAATATAATCCGACATCGCGCATGCAGCGATGCGCCGCGCGATTGTGTCGCCCCGATATCCTAGAAGATCCTGTTCCCGCCCGCGAGCACGTCGTTGAGCGCATCCTGGAAGTGCGTCGTGTTCTCGGCGAACTCCTTCCCCATCTGCTCGACGTACTCTTCGTAGCTCTTCTTGATCTCCTCGCGGAAGGTCTCGCGCAGCGTGCCGTCGCGCTTTGCCTGCGCATGGCGATCGGGAAAGTACGCGATGATGTCGGAGACGAGCGCGCGCGCGAGCCGCTTCGCCTTCTGATTCGGATCGTTCGCGAGGAAGGGATTGATCGGCGGGCGCGCGGCGGGCGCGCCGCCGGTCTGTGGCGCCGCGGCGCGCGCGACGGAAGCCGCGACGCGCGCCGCGGGTGGTGCGGGCGCCGGTGACGCGGGAGCCGGAGCAGGCGCGACCGCCGCATGCGACTGGGCGGCCAGCGGCGCTGGCGCAG
>DATHJR010000009.1:0-3116 GCA_035286525.1 Gemmatimonadaceae bacterium
ATAGTTCGTGGGGAGCGGGCGTTGCACGAACATCACGTCGGACGGGCGTGCCACCGGATCCGGCGGCGCGGTCCACTTGTACGTGCCGTGCGGCAGCGTGCCGAGCGTCGGGAGGATCAGCTTCTCGAGGCGTGCGCGCTCGATGTTTCCCACCACCACGAGCAGCATGCGTGACGTCACCATCTGCGTCGCGCGATACTTCTGCAGATCCGCGACGGTGATAGTCGAAAGCGAGCTCTCATCGCCCGTCGCCGGTCTCGCGTACGGCTGTCCCGCGAAGAGCAGGCTGTCTGCGAGCGTCTGCACGAGATCGTCGGGGGAATCGTTGCGCTGGCGGACTCCCGCCACCACCTGCGCGCGGATGAACTCCACGTCGGCCGGCGCGAGCGTCGGCGCCATGAGCCTGTCGGCCAGAATGGCCCACGTGCTGTCGAACGTGTCGCGGGTGCCGCGGAACCCGAACATCGTCCAGTCATCGCGCGGCTCGACTACAATGGCGCTGCCGAGCGCGGCCATCTTCGAGGTGAGCGCATCGCGCGTGTAGTGCTTCGTTCCGCGCTCCGACACCCAGAGAAGAAATGGTTCCGTGCCGGCAGTCTTCGGCGTGGACTGCTGCGTGCCCCCGAGCAGGTAGAGATTCGCGGCGACGACATCGTTCGCGGTATTGCGACGCAGGATCACGTGCACGCCGCCGACGTCGAATACGGCGGTAGACGTATCCGCGGTGGCGCTCGCGCGGGCCTGCGCCGCGGCGGGGCGCGCCGCCCCGAGTGCGGCGGCGCCGAGCGCAGCGATGGTCGCGGCACGCATGACGAGGCGCGCGCTCACTGCACGCCTACCACGTTCGCGTGCTCGCCCTGAATCAGCTCATCCTTCGTCAGGTTGAGCTGCTTCCGGTCTTCCGATGACAGCAGCACTCCTGTGACGTGTGGCTTGCCCACGATGTACGTGTGCGCGTACGCGCGCAGGTCCGCCGGCGTGCGGCGCGCCATGTTGTCGATGTAACCCATGTAGTAGTCGAGTCCCGCGACGCTCCACCAGAATCCCAGCTCGTGCGCGAACCCCGACGCACGCTCGAGGCCGAGCACCGTGCCCACCGCCCGCTGCTGCTTCTGCGGACCAAGCTCGGCGACGCTGAAATATCCTGGCTGGTCGAATTTCGCGACCTCTTCATCGAGTGCAGCCAGGGCAGGGCGCAGCTTATCCGCGGTCGTCTCGCCGCTGATGGTGATCGGGCCGGTCTGATTCAGCGTATAGTAGTTCACGAGCAGCGAGTGCCAGAGTCCACTGTCCACGAGCCGGCGCTGGAACGCGGAGCCATCCTGGTTCAGGATTCCGGAGAAGACGTCCGCGGCGTAGGTCGCCTCCGGATCCTTCCCGACGCTCGGCCCGAGCCACTGCACGATCACCGCGACGGTATTCACCGGCTGCTCGATGATGACCGCGTCGTTCCCCTTCAGTGGCGGCATCGGCGGAATCGGGTTTGCGACGAACGGATCCGCACCGCGCGGAATGTCGCCGTAGATCCCCTGCGCCAGCTTGAACACCGTGTCCGGCGAGACATCGCCGGCGACGATGAGCGCGGCGTTGTTGGGCACGTAGTAGCGATGCTGGATGATTCGCATCTTCTCCGGCGTCGTCGTGCGCACGATGTCGCGGTCGCCGATCTTGTTCTTGCGGCTCCATTCCGTGGTATAGAGCGTCTTCCCCATCTGCTCGTCGAGCTTGAAGTACGGACTCGACTCCTGGCGATCGTACTCGCCGAGCACGACTTCGCGCTCTGTGGCCAGCTCGTCCTCGCGGAAGAGTGGCGAGCGAAAGGCCGACGCGAGAAAGCGCATGCCGCCAACGAGCGAATCCGCGGGAACGGTGAGGTAGTAGTTCACCACTTCTTCCTGCGTCTGCCCGTTGAACACCGCGCCCAGCTCCGCCGCTCGGTCGATGAACTGCTCGGGCTCCGGATAGTCCTTGTTGCTCTTGAAGAACATGTGCTCATAGAGATGCGCGAGCCCCTCGTACTCGTGCGTCTGCGTGAAGGAGCCGTTGCGGACGTCCATCTCGACGGTCGCCAGCGGCACGCCGTGATTCTCGACGACGATCACCTCGAGGCCATTTGCCAGCACCTTCGTGTGAATGATCTTCTCGAGCTTTGCGCGCTGTGAGAGCACCGCCGGAGTTGGCGCCGCGGGTGCGGGGTGCGGCGCCTTGCTCTTCTGCGCGGGAAGCGCGACGGCGGCGAGCGAGAGAACGCAGGCCAGTGTGCGCAAACGTACGGTCGAAAGGCTCAGCGAATTGGGCATGCGGGAAAGCTATAGGGAAAGGGAGTCGGATTCATACACTGTACAGGACGATCCGTGCCCGTACTACGTACTGCTCGCGGGCTGCCTGTTCGGGGAGTCTTTGACTCGATTCTGACGATTCGCTTGTAGCGATCGCGACGTCCCCACTATCCTGCCATCCATGACGAGATCATTCGCGGCGAGCAATCGGAATTGGCGCCTGGCGGCGTGCCACGATGCGGCATGCGTCGGAGCACGAGGGTGCGTTCGTCGATAGCGCGTTACCTGCGTGCGACCCGTCGCCCCTACGTGCCGTTACGTAGGGGCGATTTCTTTTTGTGTACTCAACTTCGGAGAAGATCATGTTGGGAATCAGGGGAATCGCAGCGGTGGCATCCGCCGTCGGTCTCATGACCGTTCAGCCATCCACCACGCTCGTGTCAGTGGATCCACGCGACCTCGAGGCGACCGAGACTGCCTTCACGAGCACCTTCAAGGGCGTCGACGGCGATGGACAGACGCTCGTCTGGTCGAGCGACACGCCCGCGGGCACACCCGGGCTCGTCATTCGCATCGTCCCGATGGGAAGCGCGCTGAGCGCCGCCGAGTCGGTCTGGGCGGTAAGAGCGACGCTGACGATGCGCGACAGCACGGGCGCGCCGATGGAGTCGAAGATGTACGGCATCATCGATTGGTCGAAGCAGGAGCTGCGTCTCCATGGCAACTGCGACAGCGGCGCGAAGTCCGGGAGCTCGGTGACCGCGCTCGGCACGTTCGAGCACTTCGATGTCGCGGGCACAATCGATGTGCTCCCTCTCACCGCGTCGCGATGAGCTC
>DATHJR010000010.1:0-2514 GCA_035286525.1 Gemmatimonadaceae bacterium
CGGCGAGCAACTCGAGCGATCGGCCAGCGGCCTCGGCTAGAAGAGTCTGGTCCAATTCTTCCCTACCGATTGTGTGATACGACTCACTACATGACGACAGGAGGACCGACATGCCGACGCTGACGAGAGAGCAGGAACTGGTGGATATGGAGCGACGTTTCTGGGACGCGATGCAGAAGAAGGATGGAAAAGCTGCATCGGAGTTGACGGATGACGGCTGCATCGTCGTCGGTGCCCAGGGCGTATCGACCATCGACCGCAAGATGATGGGCAAGATGACCACCGAAGGAAAATGGGAGCTGCAGCAGTACACTTTCAACGAGAAGACTCGTCAGGTGCGCTTCGTCAGCGACGAGGTCGCGATCGTGGGCTACACGGTGAGTGAGCGCATCGCGGTCGAAGGACAAACGCTGCAGTTCGACGCGAACGATTCCTCGGTGTGGGTGCGTCGCGACGGAGAATGGCGATGCGCGCTGCACACGGAGTCGCTCAAGGGCGATCCGTACGGGCGCGACAGGCGGCAACCCACAAAGAGCTAGAAGAGCTACTCCGCGCGCGAATGTCCGGGAAGGCGAAGCGCCAACCCGGACATCGCGGCGCGACTAGCGCCAGTGACCGTCGATCCAGTACCAGCCACCGCGGTCGTGCGCCCAATGACCCTCGACCCAGCGATGACGTCGCCCCTCGGGGCGTTCCCATCTGCCCGGCACCCATACGTATCCGCCGTCGGCGTAGCCCCAGTGGCCGCGAATGTAGACGTACTCCGCACCCGGGCGTTCGACGATGACCTCTTCTCGTATGGGCGGCGGTCCGACGCGAACATACACGCGACGCTGCGCGGGCGCGCTCGCGCAACCCACCAGCGGTGCGGCTGCGAGCGCGACGCCGAGCAGTGCGAATTTCCAGCGCTGCATCATGTGCTCCTCCGTTGTAGGTCCTGCACGTTGTGCTCTTGCACGTTGTAGGCCCTTGCACAGTAGATGACGACTGTTGCCTCCGATCGTTAAGGCGCCGAAAAGTCATAGCCGGCAGCGCTCTCACGGCACCATGGCGATCTCCATTATCTTATGCCTGCTCCCAACAGAGGTTCCTTCGTGAACGACCTGCTCCTTCCTGCCCAGCTCCAGGCAGCGCTCGGCGACGCGTATCTGCTCGAGCGCGAACTTGGCGGTGGCGGGATGAGCCGCCTGTTCGTGGCGACGGAGCGATCACTCAATCGCCAGGTCGTCATCAAGGTGCTGCCGCCCGAGCTCGCGAGTGAGGTGAGCGGCGCGCGGTTCAAGAAGGAGATCGAGGTCGCTGCGCAGATGCTGCATCCGCACATCGTGCCGATCCTCGCCGCGGGCTCCGGCGACGGGCTGCTCTGGTACGTGATGCCGTACGTGCGCGGAGAGTCACTGCGCCACCGGCTGCGCGAAGGCGGGGCGCTTCCGGTGCGCGAGGCCATCAAGATACTGATCGAGGTCGCGGACGCGCTGGCGTTCGCGCACCGCACGGGGATCGTTCACCGCGACATCAAGCCGGAGAACATCCTGCTCGAGGAGGGGCACGCCGTACTCGCGGACTTCGGAGTCGCGCGCGCGATCTCCGCCGCGCGAACGGCGTCGGCGGCGGACGGCGCGAATCTCACGGGCACGGGAATGTCCGTAGGCACGCCGACGTACATGGCGCCCGAGCAGGCCGCCGGCGAGAGCGACATCGACGCGCGAGCCGACATCTACGCGCTCGGCATCGTGGGCTACGAAATGCTCGCCGGGCGGCATCCGTTCAGCGGAGCAGGCTCGGCGCAGAGCATGATGGTTGCCCATCTCACGGAGCCCGCGCCTCCGGTCGCCAAGCTGCGCGCCGAGACGCCGCCCGCGGTGAACGCAGCCATCGCGCGCGCGCTCGCGAAGCTGCCCGACGAGCGCTTTCGCAGCGCCGAGGAATTTCGCGACGCGCTCGAGGCGGCGCCGACGGGCGCGCGAGGCTCTCGTGGGCCGCTAGTCGCGATCGGCGCGGCTGTCGTCGCGATGCTCGTCGTGGTCGGGATCGTCACCACGCGGCGCCAACACACCGGACCGCTCGATCAGAACCTCGTCGCGGTGGCACCGTTCGATGTCGTCGACGCCGACCTGAAGCTTTGGCACGAAGGGATGGTCGACGTGCTGTCGCGCAACCTCGACGGCGCCGGCCCACTCCGCACGGTGTCGCCGACGCTCGTCGTGCGGCGCTGGGCGGGGCGCGCCGACAAGGAATCGGCCGCGGCGCTCGGCAAGGCGACGGGCGCGCGGCTCGCGGTGTTCGGGCGAGTCATTCGTTCGGGCGCGGACTCGGTGCGCGCGTCGGCATCAGTGATGGATGTCGGCACGGGGCTCGTGCTGGGCGACGTGGAGCGCCGGGACGCGCTGTCGAGCATGGACCGCCTCTCCGATTTGCTGACGATCGGGCTGCTCCGCGAGCTCGGGAAGACGCGCGCGCTTGGCGGCGCGCAAATGTCGTCCGTCGGCACGACGTCGCTGCCCGCGCTCAAGG
>DATHJR010000011.1:0-6413 GCA_035286525.1 Gemmatimonadaceae bacterium
CATCGTCGTCGAAAAAGGCGCGCGTGGCGGCATCACGACGGCGGACACTCGTGTCGTCGAGGGCGATGCGCGCATCACGGAGGTCGCGCGGCTGCTCGGCGGTGACCCCGAGAGCGATGTGAGTCTCGCGCACGCGCGCGAGCTGCTGAGCAATGCCGCGCACGAGCGCGCAAGCGCGGAGCTGGCTTCGCGGAGCCCGCGAAAGCTCGCGAAAAAGCGTTAGGGCGTCGGGGGCTCCAGCGTCGGTTGCTTCGGCGCAACAGGAGGCGGTGCAAACTCAGCCCCCCACAGTCGGTGAAAAATGCGAACCGCGAACATGACCTCGTACTCCTTCGGAAGCTCGTTGGAGATCGCCATGACCCTCGAATACTCGAAGGTCACCTCGACGGGGATGCGCGAGCGACGCCGCGTATATCCTTCCACGGCGGAGTACACGACGCCGAAGCCGACGCGTTGTTCCGTGATCGCGGTCCCCGCATCCAGCGACGAGGCGTCGAGCACTACCGGCGATCCGCCGGCGTCGACTGACGTCTGCCCCGTGTACTGGTCCTGCGCGCCATGGTGATAGCGGTACTGCAGTCCGGCGGCGAAGTACCTGCCGAACTGGTAGCGCGGTGTCACCTCGATCTCGTACTTCGTACCGAGCTGGCGGGCGGCGGTGAACGCTACCGCATCCCTGACGAGCGGATCGCCCGACGGATGCACCGCGACGAGCACGTTGTCGGCCATCGGCTTCTCGTATCGGGCGACGAGTGAGCCGAAGAAGTGCCGCCCGACCGTGACATCGGTAGCGGATCGCGCGAGGAGCACGCGCGCCCGGTCACTGGTGCCGATCGAAAAGGGATCCGTGGGATCGACTTGAATGCCGGTGCCAAGGAGCGCCCCGGCAGCAAGCGCGCTTCGAACGTGCACGCCATCGCGCGGCTCGAGCCGTGCCTGCTGCCCGGGCTCGCCGAGCCAGACGATTTTGGCCAGCGCCTCGATGTTTCCCCACCCGTTGTGGCTCGTGTCGAGCAGCGTGTCGAGCACCAGCTTCTGCACGAGAACCACAGTATCGTGCGGCGTCGTCTTGACGGTGTGTTGCGACGACACGAACGTCACCGCCTTCGTCGACACCCAGGGCGCAGACACACCGATCGAGAATCGTTTGAGCACACCCAGCTCGAGGCCGACCGTCGACGCGCGATACTGCCGGTCGGAGTCGTAGCTGGTGTCGTTTGCCTCGCCGATCGATCGAGACCGGTGCCAGTCGTTCGACAGGCGCACCCGAATCGCACCCGAGGGCGCAGCCGTCGCATCCTCCCCGTATCCGAGTACCGTCTGCGCGCGCGCGCTCGCACCGAACGAGAAGATCGCGGCGAGCGTGATCAGCGCCGAGCGTGTGTGTGCGTGTGGGAATCCGAAGGGCACGTGAGCAGGGAAAGAGGCGCGAGCCAAGGCGGTCGCGCGTGCGCGCGGCCGCTGGAGACTGTCATCGCGCGCGATCGAATGTCAACGACGCGCGTGCAACTGAACGATGCCGGGTCGCGCGCATTGCCAGTAGGGACCGGCGCAATGATGTTTGAGTGCGCGCCGGCCCCTCGCCGGCCCATGAGAGTCTCCCACCTCCGCATCCGACGTGAAACAGATACCGATCCCCGCGATGCCGTGGCAGGTGACAGGAAATCACTGGCTCTCGTTGCCGTGCATTCATCCGGCTGACGGCTCCCTGTACGCGCTCGGCGTCCTGCATCGCGGGGCGCGCGCTGCGCTGGAGTTCGCCGGCTCGGCCGACTTTCTCGAGGGAAAGGGGACGCCGTTGCTGCGTCCCTCGATCTCGGTGAACGGTGTGGCGCGGGAGCTCGCCTCGCTCGAGCTCGCCTGGGAGCGCGCGCTCGGCTGGATCCCGACGTTCACCTGTTCTGTGGACGGGTTGCTCATTCGCGGGACGCTCTTCGCGCCGCACGGGCGCGATGCCGATCTCGCGGGCGCCGTGTACGCGCTCGCCGTCGAGAACCGTGGTCAGTCGCCGACGCGGATCGCGATCTCGCTGGAGGGCCTGCTCGGCCACCGCCAGCTTCGCGTACGCTCGCCGCGCGCCGCTGATGACGCGCATCGCGTGATCGAGGGCGACCAACAGGTGATCGTGCTGGAGGGAACGGCGCAACCTGGCTTCGCCGCGCTTGCCATCGCCGCCGATGGCGATGCGCGAGTCGAGACGGAACCGGGAGCATCGCCGCGATTCGCGCTGCGGCGCGAACTCGAGATCGCGGGCGGCGCGAAGGGAAGTGTCGCCTTTTTCATTGCGGCGGGCCCCGAACGCGACGGAGCCGAGGCGACCGTGGCCGCGATGCGCCGTCGCGGATGGAGCGACCTGCTCACGATCACGCGCGATGCGTTGCAGCGGATGGAGCAGACCGTGGGTCACGATGGAATCGATCGCCTCATCAATCGCAATCTCCTGTTCGCCTATTTCTACGCCGCCGGGCGCGCGCTCGACGACGCGCACTTCTACCTCGTGCGCAGCCGCGCCCCGTGGAATGGCCACGGGATCACTGTTCGCGACTGGGAGGCGCTCTCGTGGACCCTGCCCGCAGTCCAGCTGGCGGATCCATCGCTCGCGCGCGAGCTCCTGCTTCGAGCGAGTGAGCTGCACGGCTACGCGCCTGGACTCGGCGTTCACTATCTCGATGGCACACTGTTCGAGCCGGGGTTCTCGCTCGAGGGACTCGCGTCCTTCGCCCTCGCCACCGATCGGTACATCCGCGAGACGGCGGACGATCAGATCGTCGATGAGCCCGTAATCGCCGAGACATTGTATGCCTCGTGGGACGATCTCGCGGAACGTCGCGACCTCCATGTGCCGCTCTACAAGACGGAGGTGACGCTATCGGGAGAACCGGCGCCGCATCCGTTTACGCTGCACGGAAACGCCGTCGTGGCGCAAGCGCTCGATATTTTCCGCCGCACGCTCGACGAGGAGACCGCGCGCAAGGTCGAGGATCCGGATGCGGTACGAGCGGCGCTTCGACGCCACTTCGCCGTGGAGCGCGGCGGGAAGGTGACGTTCGCGTCCTCCGTCGACCTCGCCGGACATCAGGCCATTGAGGACGACCCGTACGCCTCCGCCTTTTGGCTACCCGTGTACGATGCGATGGAGCGTCAGGACTCTGCGTATCGTCGTACCGTGAAGGGCGTCGGAGCGGAACCGCATTTGCTCGCGCAGCAGTGCGCGCGGCTCATGGGGCCCGATGCGGCCGCGGTGCTGCAATGGCTGCGACGCGCTCCGCTCGACAACGGCCTTGCCGCGGAGGTGGTCGATGCGACTGGAAGCGCACTGGTGAACGGTGGCGATGCGTCGCTCGCCGGATTGCTCGCCTGGTGCGCCTGGTACGCCGTCCACGCGCTTGGCGCACGTCCCTGAGCGGCCTTCCCCAGGCATGGCGGGCAGCACGACTACCTCGGCGTTTGGCGGGGCGCAAGCCTGTCGTAGAGTGCGGGTGCATAATACTGTTACTGCGAAAGAGCGGTTGTTGCGGGCCGCACCTTGTGGTCGGACTCAAATCGCCTCTCGCCCCGACGTGGTCGAGAGACTTGCGCAAGCCACGTGATGGAGAAGCCAGATGAACTTCGATCGTCTCTCGCGATGCATTGCGTTGGTCGCATTGATCGCGCCGACAGCAGTGGAGGCGCAGGGATTCGGTCTGAACGAGATCGGATCGTGCGCCCTCGGCCGCGGATTCGCGGTCACGAGCGTTCCGTGCAACGACCCATCGGAGATCTACTGGAATCCCGCCGCGACCATCGGCCTTCAAGGGTGGGGACTCTACGTGGGTGCCGCCGCAGTTCAGGTAAATGGAGGATTCAACGCGGACAGCACCGGTCGAAGCTATCCGAGCGACGTCCCGGTCAAGTTTCCTCCACACATCTTTTTGAATTACACGCCGCGCGGATCCAAATGGGCTGTCGGCATTGGGTCCTATGTGCCGTATGGACTGGTGTCGCAGTGGAAGCCCGACTTCCCGGGGCGTTTCGAGTCGCAGATAGCATCGCTGTCCAGCGACTACATCCAGCCCAACATCGCGTATCGAATCGCGCCGGGATGGTCCATTGGAGGCGGTCCGGTGTTCGGCATCTCGCATGTGGAGCTGCGTCAGGGAATCGACCTCGCGGTCATACCTGTTCCCGGTGGCGGCGGAATAACGTTCGGCCAACTCGGGATACCAGCCGGCACGCAGTTCGCCTCCGTGAACCTGAAGGGGGATGGCACCGCGTGGGGATTCAACGTCGGTGTGCACGGAAGGCTCGGCGCCGATTGGCAGCTCGGTGCGCGCTACCTCTCCAAGCTCAAGTTCAAGTACGAGAACGCCGGCGTGCAATTCACCCAGCAGCTCACGAACCTCACACTTGCTGGCAGCAATCCGCTGGGTCTTCCGCCAGGCACGCCGTTCGACGCGATTCTCTCTCCCCAGTTCGCACCCGGCGCGCCGTTCGGCACGGGACAGAGCGTGAGCACCGAGATCGATCACCCTGCGCAACTCCAGGCCGGTATCGGCTATACGGGTTTCACGAACACGACGATCAGCGTCGACTACGCCTGGATCGACTACAAATCGTTCGATGCGCTCGCGATCGACTTCAACGGTCCCGCTGCTGCTGCTGGGCTGAACCGCACGCTGCTCGAGAATTACAAGAGCTCCAACTCCGTGCGCGTTGGCGTGGAGCACGCCTTCGCCGCTGGCTTCCGTGGACGCGTCGGATTCGACTGGATCGGATCACCGGCTCCCGACATCACGGTCACTCCGTTGCTCCCCGACATGGATCGACGCAACTACACGATTGGCATCGGGCTGCCGCTCGGGGCGTCGTACACTCTCGACGCCGGATTCCTCCACGTGGACACCAGTGGCCGCCGCGGCCGTATTGTCGCCCGCACTCTTGGCAGTCCGGAGGAAACCGAAACGGCTGATGAGCTCAACAGCGGTTTCTACACGCTGAACGCCAACGTCTTCTCGCTCAGTGTCAAAGTCAATTTCTAACTCCACAGGGAGATCTCAGATGTCTTGTCACAGATATCTCGCCGGCGGAGTGGCCGCACTTGTCGTGGCCTCGTCACTCGTGGCGTGCAGCGACACTCCGAACGTGGTCCAGGTGAAACCGGTGGACCCGCTGTTCAGGAGCTATGTCTCGATCGGCAACAGTATCACCGCGGGCTTTCAGAGCAACGGCATCAACGACTCGACGCAGCGACAGAGCTATGCCGTGCTGTTCGCGCAGGCCGTCAACACGAACTTCCGAATTCCGCTGCTCAACAAGCCGGGGTGCCCGCCGCCGATCGCCAACTTCGTCACACAGGAGCTCGTGGGCGATGCGGCACCCGGCTCGTGCGCATTTCGGCAGGTCGAGAAAACACCGGGGCCCATCAACAACGTCGCCGTTCCGGGCGCCACATCGCTCTCGCCCGCTGGCGCCGTTCCCGGTCCCGACACTCTGACAGAGAACGCACTCACCACCTTCATCCTCGGCGGAGAGACACAGGTCCAGCGCGCCGCGGAAGCGCAGCCCACGTTCGTCAGTGTATGGATCGGCAACAACGATGTGCTCAACGCGTCGCTCTCGGGAATTCTTCCGGCGACGCCGGGCATCTCGAATGGCGTTACATCGATCACCGCGTTTACCACGAACTACAAGAGTCTCGTGAAGGCGATCAAGGCCATCCCGTCGATCAAGGGTGGCGTGCTGATCGGAGTCGTCAACACCGCGAACGTTCCGCTGCTCTTCTCCGCGCAGGTGCTTCTCCTGAGTCCGGCGGCGAAGTTCGGATTCGATGCGGCGGCCGGAACCACCACCACCATCGATCCAGCCACCTGCACGCCCACCACGACGTCGCTGATCAACTTTCAGCTCGCGGGCGCCATTCGCTCGCACGCGCATCCGCCGACGATAGAGTGCGAGGCGCTGGCTCCACCGTTCGCGCCGGTCGGAAATGTCTTCGTGCTGGACGCGGCGGAACAGCTGGCGGTGACGGATACGGTCAACGCCTATAACGCCCTCATCTCGGCCGAGGCTGACACCCTCGGCTTCGCCTACTTCGATCCCAATCCGGCGCTCGTGGCGCTCAAACTGTCGGGCGCAGTGCCGTCGTTCCCCGATCTCGCCGATGGGACGGCCGCGTTCGGATTATATTTTTCGCTCGACGGGGTTCATCCAGCTGCAGCGGCCCACGTTCTGCTGGCGAATGGCATCATCGATGTGGTCAACGCGAAGTATGGCACGAGCATTCCACACTCTCCCTGACTCCTCGCGCGCGCTGCAGTGGACGGAGCGCACCGCGGTTTGCGGGGCGCTCCGTTTTGCATCTCCTGATGGAGAGGGTGTATGACCGAATCCGCTGGCTCACCGTCGCGGGACTGGAGTGCCGAGCGCTACGCGCG
>DATHJR010000012.1:0-2767 GCA_035286525.1 Gemmatimonadaceae bacterium
CAAGGTAGAGACGGCACTGGTCACAGCGTCCACATGGAGAATCAAGATGAAAGGTCACTATAAGATGTTTGCGGCAGTCGCGCTCGTGGCACCGGTGATGGCCGGATGCGCCTCGAAGGGTTTCGTTCGCGAGCACATCGCGGCGGAACAGGTTCGCGCTGACGCTCGCACAGATTCCGCCGTGAGCGGCGAGCGCACCGCGCGGATGACCGCCGACAGCGCTCTCACGCTCGACGTCGCGTCGCTCCGGAAGGACCTCGACAGCCTCCGCACCGAGTACGGCGCAAAGATCACGGCGCTCGAGAACGGCATGCAGTTCGCCCTTCCCGTGCACTTCGCGTACAACGACGCGACGATTCGCGATGAGGACAAGGCGGCGCTCGATCGCTTCGCCAAGGTCGCCACGAAGTACTATCCGGGCTCGGTCATCACGGTCGAGGGCTTCGCTGATCCGAAGGGCGGAGTGAAGTTCAATCTCGACCTGTCCAAGCGTCGCGCGACGTCCGTGCAGTATTATCTCTCGACGACTGCCGGCGTGACCGACCAGATCAATGCGGTCGGCTACGGCAAGACGCGTCTCGTGGTTCCGAAGGCGTACGGCGATCAGCCGGGCGCGGACCAGAACCGTCGCGTGGTGTTCGTGATCGAGAGTGCCCAGGCGCAGGCGTCTGGCGTTGCGATGACCTCGCAGCAGTAACGCTTCTCTCGGCACAGCAGCAAGCACGCGGCGCGCCTTCGGGCGCGCCGCGTTGCTTTTGTGCCCCATCGTTTTCTAGGCCGCGCTGTCCGAGGCTCTCCGCTTCCGCGTTCCATCCGGCGCCGCCGTTCCACGCTTGTCCCGCCAGTGCAACAGCAGGTCCGGCGCGATCGCGATCGCGAGCAGCGTCACCGGCAGATTCTGAATGAGCTGGAGCAGCAGCGCCACCGCCACCGCCGACGCCTTGTCGAGGCCGAGCGCCTCGGCCGTGACGCCATAGACCACCTGAAAGACGCCGACGTTCCCCGGCGTCGCGCGCACGAGGAAGCCGACGTTCGCCGTGATCAGTGTCGTCACGCTTCCGACGATGCTGATCGGGAAATGCGCGGCGACGGCGACGAGATGGTAGGTCGCGATTTGGGCCGCCCAGTTCACGAGCGAGAGGAGCATCGCGAGACAGATGCGCTGGAGCGTGAGGATGCTTCGCACGCTCACCATGAATCGGTCGAGATAGGTGCGCACGCGGCCGACGAGCGTCGACGGATACACCGTCGCCGCGACGATGCCGGGTGAGCGGCGCAGCAACACCCCGAAGAGCACGATCATCCCGAGCAGCACGCCGACGGCGGCGAAGCGCCAGCGCGCGACCTCGTGGGGCATCGGCAGGAAGTAGGCGGCGCTGGCCATCAGCGCGATGTAGCCAATGAGATCGAACAGTCGCTCGAGCGCGAGCGCCGCGAGCACCGCCGCACTCGGCGCGCCCGACGCGCGCGTGACGAACACGACCCGCGCCGCCTCTCCGCTGTTCGCGACGAGGATGTTGTTGAGCCCCGCGCCCGCAACCGTCGCCTTTACGGCCAGCGAGAGCGACGGCACGCCCACCGCGCGCAGAAAGATCCACCACGTGACGGCCTTCGCGCCGAGCGTGATGAAGTTCACGAGCGTCGCGACGAGCAGAATCGGCCACGACGCCGAGCGGATGGCGAACCAGGCGGCGGTCCAGTTGATGGTGCGGCCGTAGAGGACGACGGCGACGAGCATCGCGATGGAGAAGATCCATCGGAGCGCGATCTTCGTGCGCGGCGTCACGCGCTCACTCCCAGCCGTCGGGCTACCTGTTTCGCGGCTCGGAGTCCGCTGCGAATCGCGCCGTGCACCGTTCCGCTATCCGCCTCGTTCACCGTCGCCTCGCCCGCGATGTAGAGCGTGCCGCGAATCGGCCGCGTGAGCATCTCGCCCGCCTTCCAGCCGCCGACCAGCGGATAGCTGTACGCACCACGCGAGAAGGGATCGTCTTCCCAATTGTGCGTCCAGCTGTCGACGAGCAGGGACGCGAGCTTCGCGCGCGCGAGACCGAACGTGCGCGCGGCTGCCGCGATCGCGCGATCGCGGCGCTCATCGGCGCCGAGCAGCGCGAGGGCGGCACCGCGGCGTCCTCCCGCCCACGCGACCATCATCGGCGCGCGCAATGGCGCGAGCGTCCAGAACGCGGGGACGTCGGGATCGGAGCTGTGGATGAAGCCGAGCTTCGCCAGCTTCCCCTTTCGCCAGAATTCCTCGCGAAAGAGCATCACGATCCGCGTGACGGGGCCGGTGGTGACGAGTGCCAGCGCGTCATCGTGCGTGGAGATTGCGGGATGGATGCTCACCGCGCCGGGATCTCCCGGTCGCGCCTGAAGCACGCCGATGGGAAGCGTAATGATCGCGGCCCTGCCCGCATAGCTGCCGTTGGAGGTGTCGACGTGCACGCTGCCGGGCTCCCAGTCGATGTGCTTCACGATGCTGCGAAGGCGCACGGAGTCGTGCGGCTTGCGCGTGAGCCACTCGGGCACGTGATCGTAGCCATCGAGCACGCGTCCGGTGCGCTGCTCGGCCGGGTCGCCGTGCGGGCTGCCGCCGTTCGCGAGCGCGCGTTCGCTGATGCGAAGCGCATCGGCCGCGTGGAAGTTCTCGACGTACAAGCGCGCGAGCGCACGATCGCGCGCGAACCTGCGACCGCCGGGCGAAGTGGCGAGGAATTCGTGGAAGGATCGGTCGGGATCGCGACCGGTTTTCATGCGACTCATGACG
>DATHJR010000013.1:0-2603 GCA_035286525.1 Gemmatimonadaceae bacterium
ATGGCTGCCGAGGTCGGCGCGTTCACGGGGATCATCGCGCCGGATGCGAAGACCGTCGAGTATCTCGTGGCGCAGCGCGGCATGTCGGAAGCGGCCGCGCGCTCTCTCTGCGACGGACTCTACTCCGATCCCGACGCGACGTACGTGAAGGAGATCGAGATTGATGCGGCGTCCATTCGACCGATGATCGCGCTCCCTGGCGATCCGGGGAACGGGATTCACATCGACGAGAAGCACGGCGATGTGCGCATCGACATCGCGTACGCGGGCTCGTGCACGGCCGGCAAGAAGGACGACATGGACATGTACGCCAAGGTATTCAGCGAGGCGCTCGAGCGCGGCGAGAGGGTGGCCGAGGGCGTACGCTGCTACATCCAGTGCGGATCGCAGGAAGTCTTCGCGTATTGCCGCGCGAAGGGCTACGACGAAGTGTTCGCGGCGGTGGGCGCGACGCTGATCGAGCCGTCGTGCGGCGCGTGCATCAATGCGGGGCCAGGCGTGTCGCGCACGCGCGAGGAGGTCACGATCTCCGCCATCAATCGAAATTTCCCCGGCAGGTCGGGGCCGGGGCAGCTCTATCTCGCATCTCCCTACACCGTGGCGGCATCGGCGATCGCCGGCCGAATCGTCGCGTGGGACGCCGATGCCCGCGAGCTCGCGCATGTGTAGTCTCACGGGCCGCCGTGGAGCGTGTCCGTGCCTGCACGTGTCACGACTAACTAATGCGAGGTGAATTCGTCGATGTCGGCGGCGTTCGCCTCTACTATTACGCGGCCGGAAGCGGTGGCGACGGCGAGCCGATTGTCTTTCTGCACGGATTCCCGACCTCCTCGCACATCTGGCGCGATGTCGTTCCGATGGTTCCTCAGGGACGTCGCGTCGTCGTCATCGATCTGCTCGGCTACGGCCGCAGCGATCGCCCCGAGGGGCGCGATCTAAGCATCAAGGCGCACGCCGAGCGTGTGCTCGCGCTGCTCGACGTGCTTCGCATTTCGTACGCGACGATCATCGGGCACGATCTGGGCGGCGGCATCGCGCAGTATCTCGCGGTGCGCCATCCCACGCGCGTCGCCCGTCTCGGGCTCGTGAGCTCGGTCGCGTTCAACTCCTGGCCGACGCGCGAGGTGCGACTCGTCAAGGCGACGCTTCCTCTCACGCGCCATCTCCCCGCGATGTGGGTGACGTCCGTGCTCCGCTCGGATCTGCTGCGCGGATACTCCGATGTGAAACGCGGCGGGCACTCCGTGGACATGTACATACTTCCGTTCGAAGGAGGCGAGGGGCGCGACACGCTGGTAGAGCATATCGCCGCGCTCGATCCCGACGAGACGGAGGCGCTCGCGCCGCGACTCAAGGACATCGTGGCGCCTACCGCGATCATCACTGGGGCGCACGATCCATATCTCGGGATCGAGGTCGCCGAGCGATTGCACCAGGCGATCTCGGGCTCGACGCTCGAAGTGATCTCCGACGTGCGCCACTTCGTTCCCGAGGTGGCTCCGCAACGCGTCGCGGAAGTGATCGCGGACCTCGTCGAGCGATGACTACGAGGCTCGAGACATTCCGGGCGATGGTCGCGCAGCATCCGGACAACGTGCTCGCGCGATTCGGGCTGGCGAACGAAGCGCTGAAGGAGGGGCTGCACGCCGAGGCGGTGGAGCAGCTGCGGGCGTACCTCGCATCGTACGATGACGAGGGGAACGGATTCGGGCGGCTCGCGGTCGCGCTGGAGCGCCTCGGTCGCGTGGGCGAGGCGAGGGACGCGCTGAACGCAGGGATCGCGGCAGCGCGTCGATTCGGTCATCCGAGCATGGCGGCGGAGTTCGAGGCGCGTCTGGAGGAGCTGGACGATGGGTGAGGGCGGTCGGCGCGACCGCCCTCTGGGATAGTTACCGCAGCGCCTCCGTCGCCTTGTTCAGTGCATCAGTCGCATTCGTGAAGCGCATCGCGAGATCGTTCATCTCCGCCTGCGCGAGCTTCTGATCGTCGGCGCGAGTCGCCTCGTTGATCGACGGAAAAACCATGTTGGAATAGCCGTTGTCCTCGTCCGCGGCGTAGATGAGGTTGCGAAACCAGGGGCGGGTCTTGAGTCCCTGCGGGCGCGTGAGCGCGCGCTCCACGAGCATGAGCGCCGCGTTGGTGCGCATGCGCACCGCCTTCGACGGCGAGCCCTTGGCCAGCGCCGCGTCCCGCGCCGTGGCGAAGGCCGTCGCGGAGTGATCGAGCGCATCGATCGACGCGCTCAGCGCCGTGGAGTCGAGCGTCCACTTCTTCGCGGCCGCATTCTTCAGCGTGGTGCCCAGATGAATGCGCATGTCGCGCGCGAACTCCGCGTAGTCGTAGGGAAGGATCTCGGCGTTCGCGAGACGAAGCACCATGGCGGCCGCGATTCGCCCCGACGTCGCGTGGTATGCGTACGTCGGATCGCCGAACGTCGACATCCAGTGGTAGGAGTCGAACTGCGAGTGGTAGCTGCCTCCGGGACCGTGGTATCCCCAGTCTTCGATCGGGATGCCGAGGTGGTTGTAGAAGCCGGCGAAGTCAGAGCCACCGCCCGGATCACCCATCGCGGGCTCGACGCTGTCGGGGATCGACTCGGATTT
>DATHJR010000014.1:0-2471 GCA_035286525.1 Gemmatimonadaceae bacterium
CGCCAGCAACTCCCTGATGTGGGATGCGACCATGTTCGATATCTATGGATTGACCCCGCTCAGCCCGATGCCCTACGAACGTTGGTCGGCAACCGTCGCCCCCGAGGATCTGCCCACGGTTGAAGCGGCCCAGCGGCTCACGATCGAAAACAGGGGACAGGGGACAGCGGAATATCGAATCATTCTAGAAGATGGATCCGTCCGGATCATCTCCTCTGTCGAGCGCGTCGTTCTCGATGAGCAGGGTCGCGTGACGCGCATGATTGGCGTCAACGCCGACGTCTCCGAGCGCAAGGCCGCCGAGGGAGCGCTCGAGCAGAGCGGCAAGGATCGGATGCGCTTCAAGGACGAATTTCTCTCGAACGTGTCGCACGAGCTTCGCTCGCCTCTCACGGCGATCAAGCAGTTCACGTCGATTCTCTTCAGCGGGATTGCCGGAGAGCTGACTCCGGTGCAGCGGGAGTATCAGCAGATCGTTCTCAAGAACGTTCAGCAGCTGCAGTCGATGATCGATGACCTCCTCGAGGTTACGCGGCTCGAGAGCGGCAAGCTCACGGTGGAACTGGAGAGCGCTTCGATACTCAACGTCGTTCGCGATGCGCTCGACACCTTACAGGGAGCGGCGCGCGCCAAGGGCATAAGCGTCTCGTGGGATGTGCCGGCCGATCTCCCCGCAGCCTACGCCGACCAGACCCGTCTGCGGCAGATGCTGATCATTCTCCTCGACAACGCCATCAAGTTCACCGAGAAGGGCGGGAGCGCGCAGATCAGGGCGCAGCTGCTTCCGAGCGATTCTCAATACTTGTTGCTCGAGGTATCCGATGACGGCTGTGGCATTCCCTCCGATCGAGTCGAGCATCTCTTCGATCGGCTCTATCAGGTTCCTGCGACCATCACATCGAGCCGCAAAGGACTCGGGCTCGGCTTGCATATCTGCAAGGAGCTGGCATCACTTCAAGGCGGCGAAATCTGGGTCGTGCAGCAGCCGCTGTGCGGGAGCAAGTTCTCATTCACGATTCCCGTGTTCTCGCTCAACAGCGTGGTTGCTCCGCTGATGAAGAACGGCGCGTGGCCGGCGGACTCCCTGTCGCTGGTCACGGTGACTCTCGGAGTTCCTGCGACGACGCCCTTCAAGGAATTCCAGGAAGACTGGGCTCGCGATGCCCGTAGCCTTCTCGAGCGTTGTCTCTTGCCGGACCTGGATGTGATGTTGCCGCGCACACACGCGCACGGGACGAGCAAGCAATTCTTCGTTGCGGCATTCGCCGACGACATGGGCGCCTCGGTGCTCGTCAACCGAATACGCAGCCAATTCGAACGGCACGGACGTCTGGTGGAGAGTGGTCTCACACTCTCCATCGCGCACGAGGTGCTCTCGACGCGACAAGGCGGAAGGGAAATGTCGGCCGACATGCTGATCTCGACGCTGGCCTCGACTCTCGAGGCGGCCGTCGAATCACAAATTCTCACAGGCGCGGTTCATCATGAATAGCAAGAGGATTCTTGTCGTCGAGGATGATTCCGATGTGCGTCTCGGGTATCACGTCCTTCTCAAATCGCACGGCTACGATACCTTCTTCGCAGCGGATTCTACGTCGGCTGTGAGCGAGGCGCGCAAGCATCAGCCGGACCTGATCATTCTGGACCTGGGTCTTCCCGCGGGCGACGGCTTCCTGGTTCTCGATCGGTACCGCGCGAATACATATCTTGCGGTCGTTCCGGTCATCGTCGTGTCGGCCCGCGACCTCCATGGAAACAAGGAGCGCGCTCTGACGGGAGGAGCTCGAGCGTACGTGCAGAAGCCCTTCGACGACGATGAGTTGATGGCGCTCATCCGCCAGCACCTGGGAGAGCCACAAGAGGCGACCGTCAGCGCCGCCTAACCTGGCGAGCGATGTACGGTGCGCTCGCGGGATTCCGCTCCAATGCGTGACGACGTCTCCGCAACCAGAGACCCGCCGGCCGGACAAGGCTGACTGGCGTTCGGCGACGCGCTGCGCCCTCGAGTTGGCGCGATCGGGGGACGCCGCGCTCTTCTTCCCGCGCCACGTGGTTTCACCCTTCGAGTACTACCGCGCGTCCCTCGACAGGACGGCGAGCGCGGTGGCCGTCGTCTATCCGGGCGCTCTTGGCGACAGAGACGTCGGTGATGCACTATCGCGCCTCGAGCAACGCTACGGGCGGGTGTGGGCGGTGATCAACCAGGATGGCGATTCGGGAGCCGTCGTTCGCGACTCGTTGCTGCGCCGCTGTCTGGTGGTGAGTGACCGGCAGTCCACGGGAGTTCGCGTGCTGCTGTACAACGCGCGATGAGGTTGCCGGGGTGATGGGGCTGCGACTAGCGATATCGCCTCTTGAAACCCACCTTGGGCGTGCGGACGCGGGCAAACCCCGCGGTGCGTGCAGTGCACCGTGCGTCGCCGCCGAATATCACCACGTTGCGCCCCGCCTGGGGAAAAGTCTCTGTTAGA
>DATHJR010000015.1:0-16595 GCA_035286525.1 Gemmatimonadaceae bacterium
AGCGTGAGCCAAGCCGCGCGGACGCATCGTACTGCCCCTTCCGGCGCCTGATGTCATTCGTCCATCTCCACTGTCATTCCGAGTACTCGCTGCTGGACGGAGCCAACCGCATCGGCGATCTGATCAGCCGAGCGCAGGAGCTCGAGCAGCCCGCGCTCGCCATCACGGATCATGGCAATCTCCACGGCGCCTGGGACTTCCAGGAGAGGGCGAAGAAGGCAGGAATCAAGCCGATCATCGGGATGGAGGCCTATGTCTCGCCCGGCGACCGGCGTGAGCGCTCCCGCCCCCGGAACGGTGGCAAGCCCTACTATCACCTGGTGCTGCTCGCCCGCGACGCCACCGGCTATCGCAACCTCGTAAAACTTTCTTCGCTCGCCTACACCGAGGGCTTTTACACCAAGCCGAGGATGGACCGCGAGCTCCTCGCCAGATACTCCGAGGGACTCATCGTCTCCTCGGCGTGCATCGCCGGCGAGGTTGCGACGCATCTGCTCGAAGGGCGGCTGGAAGAGGCCAGGAGCGTCGCGCTCTGGTACGCCGATACCTTTCCGGATCGCTACTATCTCGAGGTCCAGGCGCACGACTCCGGCGGCATCCAGTCGAAGCTCAACGCGCTCGTCCTCGATCTCTCCGCCGCATCGGGCATTCCGGTAATCGCGACGAACGACGCGCACTTCCTGCGCGACACCGATCACGACGCGCACGACGTGCTGCTCTGCATCGGGCTGGGGAAGGACCGCAGTGATCACGACCGGATGCGCTACGACAACGGTCTCTATTTCAAGAGCGCACCCGAAATCGCCTCGCGCTTTCCCGGCCGCCCCGATGTTCTCGAGAACACACTGAAGATCGCCGACGAGATCTCGGTTCCCTTCTCGAAGACGTACCACGTTCCCTCCTTCCCGCTCCCAAGCGGAGTCGGGAGCGAGAACGAGCTCCTCGTGCGCCTCGCGGAGGACGGGGCGCGGATGCGCTACGGCGATCCGCTCCCCGCCAATGTGCGCGAGCGGCTCGACTTCGAGCTGAGCGTCATCACGAAGACCGGGTACGCCGGCTATTTCCTCATCACCTACGACTTCATCAAGGCCGCGCGGGACCGCGGGATTCCCGTCGGCCCCGGCCGCGGCTCGGCAGCGGGCTCGCTCGTCGCGTACGCGCTGCGCATCACCGATGTCTGTCCGCTCAAGTTCGATCTCCTCTTCGAGCGCTTCCTGAATCCGGAGCGCGTCTCGATGCCCGACATCGATGTCGACTTCTGCTTCGAGCGGCGCGGCGAGGTGATCGAGTACGTGCGCCAAAAATACGGGCGCGAATCGGTGGGGCAGATCATCACGTTCGGCACCATGAAGTCGCGCGCCGTCATCAAGGACGTCGGCCGCGTGCTCGGCTTCACGCCTGCGGAGACCGACGCACTCGCCAAGCTCATTCCGAATCAGCCGAACTTCTCGCTGACGGTGAAAGAGGCGACGACGCAGATCGCCGAGGTGAAGCAGCTGTACCGGAACGACTCGCGCTATCGGCAGCTGCTCGACTACGCGATCGCGCTCGAGGGATTGTCGCGCCACGCGGGCGTGCACGCGGCCGGGATCGTGATCGCACCGGGTCCGCTGGACGAATACGTCCCCATCTGCACGCAGAGCTCCAAGGGTGCGGGCAGCTCCAGGGACGACGAGTCCGTGGTCGTCACGCAGTACGACATGAACGCGCTCGAGAAGTCGGGGATGCTCAAGATGGACTTCCTCGGCCTCACGACGCTCACCGTGATCCATGACGCGCTGGGTCTCATCGAGGCGACGTCGGGGTCGCGTCCCAATCTCGATGAGCTTCCGCTCGACGATCCCGAGACGTACCGGCAGCTTCGCGCCGGGCGCACCGCGGGCGTGTTCCAGTTCGAGTCGGCGCTCGCCACGGACATGCTCAAGAGCATGCGCTGCGATCGCTTCGACGATCTCGTCGCCTCGAACGCGCTCATGCGCCCCGGTCCCCTCGATGCCGGCATGCACCGCGTGTACATCGCGCGCAAGCGAGGCGAGGAGGCGGTCACGTATCCGCTCCCCGAGCTCGCCGAGGTGCTCGCGCCGACCTATGGCGTGATCACGTATCAGGAGCAGGTGATGCGCATCGCGCAGATCCTCGCCGGGATATCGCTCGCGGAAGCGGACGTGCTCCGAAAGGCCGTGGGAAAAAAGGACGCCGCGCTCATCGAGGCAGAGCTCACCAAGTTCTCGAGCAAGGCCATCGCGCGCGGCTTCGCGCCACCGATCATCGAGGAGATCGCCGGTCAGATCAAGACGTTCGGCCGCTACGGCTTCAACAAGTCGCACTCCGTGGCGTACTCGATCATCTCGTACCACACCGCGTGGCTCAAGACCCACTGGCCGGCTGAGTTCATGGCGGCACTCCTGTCGTCGCAGATCGGCGATGCGGACTCGGTGGTGAAGTACATCAACGAGGCGCGTGAGCTCTCGATCGAGGTGCTGCCGCCGGATGTCAACGAGTCGGGATATAAGTTCACCGTCGTGGGCGACAAGCGCGTGCGCTTCGGGCTTGGCGCGATTCGCAACGTCGGCCGCTCCGCTATCGACTCGATCCTCGCCGCCCGCGCCGCTGCGCCGATCACGTCGCTCTTCGACCTGTGCGAGCGGGTCGATCTCCGGCTGTGCAACAAGCGCGTGTTCGAAGCGCTGATCGCATCGGGCGCGCTCGACTCGCTGGGCGGCCATCGCGCGCAATATCTGGCGGCGCTCGACTCGGCGCTGCAGGAGGCGGGGCTCAAGCAGGACGAGGCAGCGAGCGGACAGGGGTCGCTCTTCGGCCTCGCGAGCGACGATGAGACGCCGCGCTCGCAGCTGTCGCGCGCGCTGCCCAACATCTCGGCGTGGAGCGACAGCGAGCGCCTCGCCAAGGAAAAGGAGATCCTCGGCTTCTACATCTCCGGGCATCCGCTGGAGCCGTTCCGCACCGAAGTGGAGATCTTCGCGACGCACAGCGTGTCGTCCCTCGGCCGCTGGGTGGAAACGCCGATGTTCCTCGGTGTGGTCGTGACGGCGATCAAGCGCCAGGTGAGCAAGCGCAGCGGTTCGGAGTTCGCGCGGTTGACAGTGGAGGATTTTTCGGGATCTTCCGAGGTTCTCGTCTTCCCCGAGGCGTGGGCGATGCTCGGAGATCGCATCAAGCCCGATATTCCCGTACTGTTCAAGGGCGGCTACTCGAAACGCGACCAGGAGGTGGACAATCCGACGTTCATCGTCGAGTCGGTCACTCCGTTCACGGAGCTGCGCGCAACGGGGAACGTCGCCGTGTCGATCGAGCTCGCGGCCGGCGCACCGGTCACGGCGGACGTGATGCACGATGTTCGCGAGATGGTCGACGCACACGCCGGCTCGGCGCCGATCGAGCTTCGGTGGAACGATGGCAATGGGACGAGCGCGAGGTTGCGCTCGAAGTCGCTACGGATCGCGGTCACCAACGCCGCACTCACGGATTTGCGCGCACTGCTCGGCACCGAGCGCGTTCGACTCGTCCGCAGGAGCTGATGCATGAGCACGTCGATAATGGAGTTCGAGAAACCGATCGTTGAGCTCGAGAAGCAGATCGATGAGCTGCGTCGCACGGCGGAGAAGCGCCAGCTCAGCATGGATGAGGAGATCGCGCCGCTCGAGCGCAAGCTCGACGAGCTCCGGCGTACCGTGTACACGGGGCTCACGCCGCTGCAGCGCGTGCAGGTGGCGCGCAACGCACGCCGTCCATTCACGCTCGACTATCTGCAGCTCGCCTTCACCGATTTCATCGAGCTGCACGGCGACCGCCTGTATCGCGACGATGCCGCCATCGTGGGCGGATGGGCGCGTCTCGATGGCGACACGGTCATGGTCATCGGGCACCAGCGCGGCCGCGATACGAAGGAAAATCTCAAGCGCAACTTCGGAATGCCGCACCCGGAGGGCTATCGCAAGGCGCTTCGGCTGATGAAGCTCGCCGAGAAGTACAAGATCCCCATCATCACGCTCATCGACACGCCGGGCGCGTGGGCCGGCCTCGGTGCGGAGGAGCGCGGGCAGTCCGAGGCGATCGCGCGCAATCTCTTCGAGATGAGCCGCCTCGAGGTTCCCGTGGTCGCGACGGTCATCGGTGAGGGCGGCTCGGGCGGCGCGCTCGCGCTCGGCGTCGCCGACCGAGTGTTGATGCTCGAGAACGCGGTCTATTCGGTGATTACCGTCGAAGGGTGCGCGGCGATTCTCTGGAAGGATGGCAAGAGCAACGAGATGAAGGAGCGCGCCGCGAAGGCGCTGCGCATCACCGCACCCGAGCTGATGGAGCTCGGCGTCATCGACGAGATCGTGCCCGAACCGGTGGGCGGCGCCCACGTGAACCACGAGGCATCGGCGCGCTCGCTGCAGGAGGCGCTCGTCCGCAATCTCGAGGAGCTGCGGCGCTTCCGACCCGAGAAGCTCGTGCGTCGCCGGCGCGAGAAGTTTCTCTCGATGGGCGAGTTCACGGAGTGAGCGTGGCTCCGCATCTCGTCGAGGTCGCGTTCAAGGGCAAGCGCAAGGAGTTTTTTCTCTGGGATGGAGAGGATCCTCCGGTCGTCGAGTCGCCCGTGATCGTGGAGGTGGATCGCGGTGAGGACTTCGGCCGCGTACACGCCATCGGCGAGCGGGCGGCGACGCGCTGCGGCGGATGCTCGCACGGCTGCGGCACCGCGGCGCCGGAGCGCAAGGTTCTGCGCGCCGCCACGCCCGAGGATGAGCGTCGCGCGAACGAGCTCCCCGACGAGGACGAGACGGCGCGACGCAGGGCGGCCGAGCGCGTGAAGGCGCACGCGCTGGTAATGAAAGTGTCGGACGCCGAGTGGCAGTGGGACCGCAAGAAGCTCACGCTCTACTTCACTGCGGAGAAGCGCGTCGACTTTCGCGCGCTCGTGCGCGATCTCGCGGCCGCCTTCCGTACGCGCATCGAGCTGAAGCAAATCGGCGTGCGCGACGAGGCCAAGCGCCTTGGCGGGATCGGCCGCTGCGGACGCGAGTACTGCTCGGCGTCGTGGCTGCCCGAGCTCCGCCCGGTGAATCTCCAGGTCGCGAAGGACCAGCATCTCTCGCTCAACCCGTCGCAGATCTCGGGCGCGTGCGGGCGGCTGATGTGCTGCCTGCGCTACGAGCACGACTATTACGTGCAGAGCCGCAAGCGATTCCCCAAGGAGGGTCGCATTCTTGTCACGTCGCTGGGCGAGGAGAAGGTGCTGGCGAACGACATCTTCGGCGATCGCGTGACGCTGCGCGGTCCCGAAGGGGACACGCGCATCGTGGCGCTTGCGGAGCTGAAGGCGGAGCTCGAGCAGCGCGCGAGCACGGTGGTGGAGGAGCACGAGGACGAGGTCACTGCCGCGGAGCCGCTGGTGGAGGCCGAGCTGGAGGAGGAGGCGCCGCCGGTGCGCGCGAGCCGCTCGGCAACGCCGTTGCCCGGCGATACGCCCGCCGCCGACGCGGGCGATCGACGTCCGCATCGGCGCCGCGGCCGGCGGGGCGGCCGGCGCGGCCGGCCCGGCGGCGAGAATCCATCCGGATCCGGTGGCGACGGTCCGCATGGTGGCGGAATACCGCCGGCGGCGCCGGACGGCGAATAGCGTGGCGGCGTACTATCTCACCACCGCGATCGACTACGCCAACGGCGACCCCCATCTAGGCCACGCGTTCGAGAAGATCGGCGCCGATGTCATCGCTCGGTATCGGCGCATGCTGGGCGACGACGTGTGGTTCCTGATCGGGATGGACGAGCACGGCCAGAAGGTCGCGCAGACGGCGGCGGACCGCGGCCTCTCGCCACAGGCGCTCGCGGACGAGGTCGCGGAGACATTCCTGGCAATGTGGCGGCGCCTCGGCATCTCGAACGATCAGTTCATTCGCACGACAGCGCCTGCACACAAGGCCGGCGTGCAGGCGCTCATCGAGATGATCTTCGAGAAGTCACCGAATGATTTCTACGAGAAATCGTACGAGGGGTACTACTGCGTCGGATGCGAGGCGTTCAAGCAAGAGAATGAAGTCGTCGATGGACGCTGCATCCTGCATCCGACGCGCGTGCTCGAGTGGGTGAAGGAGCGCAACTGGTTCTTCCGTCTGAGCGCGTATCGCGACTTCCTGCTCGCGCACTTCGAGGCGCATCCCGATTTTCTTCAGCCATCCTCGCGGCGCAACGAGATTCTGAGCTTGCTGCGCCAGGGATTGGACGATGTCTCCGCGAGCCGCGCCCGCCTCGCGTGGGGTGTACCCTTCCCTCGCCCGACGAGCGACGGCGAGGTGCAGACGACCTACGTGTGGTTCGACGCGCTTCCGAACTATCTCACCGCAACCGGATTTCCCGGCGCGGAGCCGCGACAGCATTGGCCGGCGCAGCTGCACGTGATCGGCAAGGACATCACACGCTTCCACTCGGTGATCTGGCCGGCAATGCTGAAGGCCGCGGGGCTTCCACTGCCGGAGCGGATCTGGGCGCACGGGTTCGTGAACCTGGGCGGCGAGCGCTTCAGCAAGAGCGCGGGCGTGAAGCTGGAGCTTGGCGAGGCGATCGACAGATTCGGGCCCGACGCCTTCCGATATTTCCTGATGCGCGAGGTTCCCTTCGACGCCGACGGAAACTTCTCGTGGGAACGGTTCGAGGAGCGCTATACGTCGGACCTCGCGAATGGATTCGGAAATCTCGCGAGCCGCACGATCGCGATGATCGAGAAGTACCGCGGCGGAGTCGTGCCGCAGTGGACGCCGAACGCCGCGAGCGCCGCCGACGGCCAGGATGTGGCGGCTTACCACGAGGCGATGCAGAATCACCTGCTGCACGCCGCGCTGCAGGCGGTGTTTCGCAGCGTCGATAGCGCGAACGAGTATGTCGTCTCGCAGGCGCCCTGGAAGCTCGCACGGGATCCCGAGAAGGCATCGCAGCTCGACGAGGCGCTCGCGACGCTGGCGCGGAAGCTGGCCATCCAGACCGTCCTCCTTGCCCCCTTCATGCCCCAGAAGGCACACAGCGTCTGGGAACAGCTGGGCGGTCCGGGGCCCGTGCAGGCCTTCAAATTCATGGCGCTCGACACCCTCGATCCCGGCGGATGGACGGTTACCAAGGGCACGCCCCTATTCCCGCGGGAGGGCTCCTAGCGACCCCTGAGAATTGGCACCTAAGTCGTTGTGGATTAAATACTTGGAATAAACGCCCGGCGTCGGAAATTTGGCCCGAAATAGGGGTCAAAAAGACGTGACCCAACGCACACCGCAGGAGTCTTTTCCTGGAAGACCCCGCCAGGACCCTCCGGAGAGACGTATGACGCCACAGCGCCGCTGGACCTTTCTCGTCGTACCTCACGGATCCGCGTCACCACGCAGCTTTTCGCTCTCCGAAACCGTGGTGAGACGGCTTGCGATCTGTGCGGGCGCGGTTGGCCTCGTCGCCGCGATGGGTGTGGGTGTCGCCGTGAGCCACGTGGCGCTCAGATTGCGCCCCGCGGATGATCAGAGCCTTCTTGGCAACGTCTCGCTGATGCAGGCGCGCCTGGACAGCCTCGACGACACTCTTCGCGCGATCGGGCGGCGCGATCAGCAGATTCGGCTCCTCGCCGGCCTCTCCGCGGACTCCGCCGCACAGCACACGGATAGCAGCCGCGGGCCGACGCTCACCATCGGCCGCGTGTCCGAACTGCCTGTCAGCACCACGAGCGATATCGACGGGATGATCAAGCGCGCGAACTCGCTCGCCGCGAGTTTCGCCGAGGTGACGGGAACGCTGGCCCACAACACGGAGCGGATGGCGCGCATTCCGTCGATCATGCCAACGGCGGGCTGGCTATCGAGCGCTTTCTCGCTCTCGCGCTTCCATCCGATCCTGCATTATGCGCGTCCGCACGAGGGGATCGACGTGAGTGCGCCGATGGGCGCGCCGATCGTCGCGCCGGCCGGCGGAACGGTGCGGCTGGTGACGTGGGAGACGGGCTACGGCAACGTGCTCGAGATCGATCACGGTGACGGCATCATCACGAAGTACGCGCACTGCTCGCGGATCGTGGTGAAGGCCGGCCAGAAGGTGAAGCGGGGCCAGATCATCGCCAACGTCGGCAGCACGGGGCTCTCGACGGGCCCGCACGTGCACTACGAGATCCACGTCAACGGCAAGGTCGTCGACCCACTCACCTACGTGTTGCCGGACGGCGTGATTCCGGACTGACGACCGAGAACGACAAAAAAGAGAAAGCGCCCGATCGGGAATGCCGATCGGGCGCTTTCATTGCAGCTCAATGAACGAGACGACCGGGGGCTGGCCCAACGACCACGGTAATCGGAATGTTGATCGACTGGGTCGCATTGTTGTGATTGAAATCCGTGAAAGTCCACGTCATCACCGTAGTGCCAGGTGCGAGACCCTCGATAAAGCCGTTGCCGTCGAGGTCAGCGATACTCGGATCGCTGAACGACGCCGTCACGTTGTCCGTACCGTTCGGCACGACCACGTTTTGTGGCAGAATAGTTATCGTGGGCGTCCTGTCCACGTCGTCGCTCGCCAGGAAGGCCGGAACGGTATCATTCGTAACGGAAAAATCCGGATTGTGGTAGACGTGGACTACGACGGGGCTGGAATCGGCAGTCATGACAGCGGAGGTAAATGCTCCGAGACCGGCGCTGAGACCGTCGTCGCTGCTGCTCGAACACGCTGCGACGAGCCCGACGACTACCGCGGCAAAAGTACAGACTACGAGTTTCTGCATGTACGAACTCCATAGAAGAAGTCGGTTGCGAGTCACTGCCAGCGGGCGCCGCCGCAGCAAACCGCAAGATGGACCACGGGGTCGCTCAACAGGGGCGCAAGATCTGTCCTCAGTCTCTTTATTGAAAACCGCTGTGACTGCCATGCCAACGGATGCAGTTGCGGTGGTGACGTTGTCGCGGCCAGAAATATATGTTCGGGGCATGCCAACGCAAGATGTCAACGTCTGGTGATGTATGTCAGAACGTCATGCGTATCTAAAATCAAACCCGGCTCAAGCGCACGCAGCTGAACAGATTTGAGCGTCTCTTGGCCGGCTTTATGGTCCCCGACCGTCCTGCCTCCTAACCGCCACGGAGATAAAGACTTGCAACTGGCAAACGGATCGGTGCGAGCGTGCGAACCGATCTGACAAAACACGCCCGATCGGCGAACCGATCGGGCGTGTTTTGTCATCCGAGCTGACCCTCGACGAAGGTCAGGGGGGAGGCGCCATCACGGTGAGGGGAATGTCGAGCGTGGTCGTCGCGAAATTGTGGACGACATCCGTGTACGTGACAGTCATCGTCGTGGTACCCACCGCATCGCCCTGCAGATTGCCATCGGCGTTGATCTCCGCGATGGCCGGATTTGCGAATGTGTATGTCATGTTCGTCGTGCCATTGGCGATTACGACTCCCTGCGGCTCGAGTGTCGCCACGGGGGATATGGCGACGGCATTGTCCACACCCGCGAATATGTGGTACGCCGTCGAATCGTTCGAAAGCGATACGGACGTCGATGTATCGGTTCCGGTAATCGCGTTGAAATCCTTCTTTGCGCATGCCGCAAGAGTCACGCATGCCGCAACCGCGGCAAACATCAACTTCGTCTTGTTCATATTCCTGCTCCTGAAGACTGGTTTTGGTCGATCGCTGGAGTGTTGGCAGTCGTGGGCCGTCATACGCCTGAACGAGAGTGCGATCAGGCGTACGACGTGAACCATGTGGTCAGGTTCCCACTCGATCTTTCTGTCCAAAGCATGCCGCACCGGAGGCGCTGGTGAGATGCTTTGGCCAGTTGCCGTTCGCGATCGGATCGGCCGGCGTCTTCGTGTTCGTGACCTCTTCGGTGAATCCATAGTTGAAGCGCGCTGGCACCGCCGTGAATGCGTTGGCGATGTTAGCAGGCAGTGGAATGTTCGGAACACACGTCCGGAGGTAGTCGAAATAGATCTCCGGGTTCAGGAATCCACGAGCGAACTTCTCGTTGATGATCGTGACCAGGAGCCCGTTCGTTCCACCGACGATCGGCGCGGAGCCGGGCTCGCCGTAGTTCGAGTGCTCCGTCTGCAGCTCCGTAGCCGCAGTTCCCGCTGCGCCGAGCCGAAAATGCGCCTCGGCGCTGAGCAGCAGATTTTCATAGTTGCCAACGATGATCATCTGGGTCGTCGGCCCCACGCGGAAACTGGACACGTGGCTGCCGGCCGACACTCCGGCCGACGAGCCGCTGTACGGCGCTGAGTACAAGCTCGCCAGCAGCACATTGTCGTTGAGCGCTTGCAGAAGCGAAATGTGCAGCTGCGCCGGTTCCACATCTCCGGCTCGCGACCCGACGAGGAACTCGTAGAACAGGTTGGCCTCGAGGCTATTCGAGGTGTGCTGCGTCGCGAGATCGCCGCTCGGATTGGAGATGCCGAGTGCCGTCTCCGTCAACACGCTGTTGAGCTTCGTGTTGTCGTACGACAGATCCCCGTTCTCGGCCGTGTGCATGAAGAATCTGGCCTTGAGCGTATGCGCCGCGGCGGTCCACTTGGCGAAATCGTTCGCGTAGAAGAAGTCGACGGTGGTGCCGGTTCCCCCCGATGCGAGGTCGCTGATTGCGGTATCCAGCGTCGCCTGCACGTGGGTGTAGACGTCCGCCTGCGCATCGAACTTCGGCTCCGTCGTCAGCGCGGAGTCGTAGGGAATGGATCCGAACAGGTCGGCGGAGGTGCCCATGAGCAGCGCCTCGAACACCTTCAGCTCTCCGACTTCCTTCAGGTTTCCGGCCAGAGTGGCCTCGTCTTCCGCTCGACGAAGGTCCGCGAGGCCGCCCGGGCCGTACATGGAGATCCACGTCGCGTCGGACGTGATGTTGTCCGTGCCCGACGCGTAGTCCGCATAATTGGCCCACTGACGATTGACGCCCGCGATCTGATCCACCCACGTGGGCAGCAGGTTGAGCGGGTACGTCTCCCACTGGGCCATGGTCGCCACCTGAACTCCGATGAACAGCTGATCGGCGCTGGCGCTCGTAGGTAGATTCGGGTTCTTGATGCACTTGTCGCACGTCAGGAAGCTGTTGCAGCCGAAGGTCGTGACTGCAGCAATCATCGCGACGAGCGCGAGCGCGCGTGACTTCATTTTCATGAGCTCTCCTCCTCGCGAGTTAACGGTTGAGTCCAACGGTGACTACGAACGAGCGCGTCTGCGGGTTGTTGAACCAGTCGAAGCCTCCGACCAGTGTCGCACCACCCAGCTGCGTTTCGGGATCGAGTCCCGCATAGTGTGTCCAGGTCACCAGGTTTCGGCCGGCCACCCGGAGCTGAATGCTGCTCAGCCCGAGCGAACGTGAAACGAAGGGTTGCGTGAACGTGTACGCCAGCGAGACCTCGCGCAGCTTGGTGTAGCCTGCGTCTTCGATGAAGTCCGTGACGTTGTCGCTGAAGGCGCCGCCGTCGCCCTCGAACCAGTTCTGATCGATGATGACGGGTGTGCCCGCACCGGGACCGGCCACGGCGGGATCGCCGTGGAATCCACGGACGCCGTTCGCCGACGGACCGAATACGAAGGTCTGTCCGCGAATGTCCGTGTCCTTGTGCGTGCCGTACACATAGAGCGCGCCGCGCGTGCCATCGTACATCTGTCCACCATGCTTGATGTCGAGTAGCGCGGACGCCTCCCAATGCTTCATGAATCCGATCGTCGTGTGAACGCTTCCATTCCAATCCGGTTGCGCGGTACCCACGATGCGGAGGTTGTCCTCATCGATGACCGGGAAGCCGTTCTGCGCGATGTAGAGCGTACCGGCTGACTTGCCCTGGCAGACGTCCGCGTCGATGCTGTCTGCTCCAACTATGAGCCCCCGGCCGCATCGCACGAAATCGTGTCCGGCCATCGAGCCCGTAGGAAATCCGACTCTCGCGAAGGTGCTCACGATGGCCTGCGAGCCCACGGGAATGTCGGTGGCGCCGCTCAAGCTCGTGACGAGATTGCGGTTCTGGCCCCAGACCGCTCCGATGTCCCACGTCAAGTTCTGACCGCGAACCGGGTGCAGGTTGGTCGTGACCTCCCAGCCCTTGTTCGTGATCGTTGCGGCATTCTTGATGATGCTCGTGCTGCCACTCGACGGCGGCGTCGGCGCCTGGAAAATGACGTCCGTCGTCTTCGAGTCATAGTACGAAAGCCCTGCGTCCATCCAGCCCTTGAACAGGCCGAAATCCAGACCGCCCTCATACTCGCGAGTGCGCTCCGGTCGCAGGCTGTCGGAACCGATCGCCAACGGCCCGATCAGCCCGGCCTGTCCCTGATAAATGGTGCGCAGAATGCCGGACGCGTCTCCACCGTATTCGATGAAGGTGCCAACGCCGAAGTTGCTCAACGTGGTGTACGGAAGCGGCTCACGACCCGTCTCGCCGTAGGCGACACGCACCTTGGCAAAATCGATAGCCGTCGAAAGACCGGCGATCGCCTTCGTGAACGTCCACGCGGCGCTCGCCTTGGGAAACCAGTGCCGGCGATCGTTCGAGCCGAACGTCGAGAATCCGTCGTTGCGCAGCGCACCGGTGAGGAACAACTGGTCCCACAGGTCCGCCGTCGCCTGACCGAAGTACGACTCACGATGCACGAGTGTCTCGTTGTCGTTCGGATTGGTCGAGATCGTGTTCGAGATGACGAACGGCTTCGGCGCGATCAGCGTGCTTCCCAGATCGTAGATCTGTTGGAAGTTCGTCGAGTTCAGGTTCTGGCCGAGTGTGAGCGTACCAGAGAACCACGGCGAGAAGGTGTGGCTCGCGATCGCCGTCAGATTGTGATCGAGAATGTAGTTGTTGTAGTCCGCGCGAATGACCTGACCAGCCGGGGACGTCGCATTGCCCAGCGGCAGGGCCTCGAGACGTTGATCCGTGTAGTAGTCGGCACCGGCGGTTTCCTGAATCTTGAGCCAGTCGAACGGCTCCCAGTTCACATCGACGTTGCCGAGCACGCGGCTGAGCTGCTCCGTGGCCGGCGCCTGCGAGACGATGAAGAACGGGTCGTCGTAGCCACGTCCTATCGTAGCCGAGGAGAGGGACGGCGACTGAAAGCGATAGGTCTTGTACTGGCCGTTCGACGCAATGAAGTCGAGGTTGTTCCATTCCGGCGGCGTGCGCAGACCACCGAGCATGATGCCGCTCGTGTTGTCGCCGCGCTGAATGAAGGAACCGCGTGTATCGATGTACGAGAGATTGCCACCCAGCTTGAGCTTGTCGCCGATCAGCTGCGAGGCCTTGAGGCGCATCGTGCTGCGCTTGTACGTGTCGTTCGGGCCCGTGACGAAGCCGTTGTTGTTGTTGATGCCGCCCGAGAGGAAGAAGCTGCGACGATCGTCGCCGCCCGAGACCGAGATGTTGTTGTCGGCAATGTGCCCCGTCTCGAACATTTCGCCGAAGTGATCGTACGTCACCGTGCCGGGGGCCAGCGCCTGACCCCAGCTGTGGCTCGAAGAATACTGGTCCGTGTCGGACGGCAACCCTGAGTTCAGCACGCCGTTGTCGGCGAGGAAGCCGTTGTTGCCCTGCCCGTACGTGCGCTGCAATGGATAGCCGTGCGTCACCTTGTCGAACGAGTACGACGAGTGGAGCGAGTACTCGGTCTTTCCGGCCTTGCCGCTCTTCGTGGTGATGAGCACGACGCCCTGTGCCGCGCGCGCGCCGTAGATCGCGGCGGCCGCGGAACCCTTGAGAATCGTGACGGATTCGACGTCGTTCGGATTGAGATCGCTGATGCGATTCGGAGCGACCGTGCCCTGTTCGGCGTTGAGCGCGAACTGGCCCTGGACGTTGATCGACTGATTGTCGACCGGCACGCCATCGACGACGAACAGCGGCTGTCCGTCGCCCGAGAACGACTTGATACCGCGAATCTGAATGTTGACGCTGCTGCCCGGATCGCCCGACTCCGCCGTGATGGCGACGTTCGGCGCCTTGCCCGCGAGCGCCTCGGTCAGATTTTGCTCGTTCGACTTCGTGATCTCATCCGAACCGACGTTGTTCACGACGGCGCCGAGCTTTTCGTTCGTGGTGATCGTGCCTTCGCCCGTGATGATGAGCTGCTGCAGCACGACCGCCTGCGACTCGAGAGAGAAGTCCGTGTTGATCGTGCCCGGGCTCAGCGTGACGGTGGCGGACTTTGGCTTGAATCCCTGCAACCGCACCGTGAGCCGCGCGGTCTGTCCCGTCGCGCGCGCGGCGGGGACGTTGAAGCGATACGAGCCATCCGGCCTCGTTTGCGTGCCGTATGACATGTTCTCGAGGAACACCTGCGCACCTTCGACGGGTGCACCAGCGGTGCTGGTGACTTTTCCCGTGAGCGTTGCCTCTCCCTGCGCGAACGCCATGCGCGGCGATGCTGCGAGAGCAAGCAATGCGGCAACTGACAGAATACGAAACTTCATGCGCCCTCCACTTGGTTGACTGCCTTCGAACCTGATCACGCGGTGGATCTGACACGGTGGTTCCGACAAAAGAAAGAGTGTCCGTGCACCTCCAGGTGAGCGGTGAGTCGCAGTACGACAAACAGGCGCGCGCGGCGGAACAGTGGAACCTGCCGGCGCATTGGATACAAAAAAATCCCGCTGGTGGCGCTAGCCGACGGAAACGAGACGAAGCGCGCGAAGACTCAGCGCGCGGAAAAACACTGGAAGGGTTTTGAAGCGGATGTGCTACGGATAACACGACAATAGGATGACCAGACGAGACTGTCAAGAAGAGGCTGGGCGATCATTGCAACTCGCTGACACGTGGTCGCAAAGCCGGCAGCCGATGACTAGCCGATCGGTCAGGGGTTCGTACGGCGGGCGCTTAACGCGCGGCGCCTCGAAAGCGCTGTATGCAAAGCGGCCGCGGGGTCCACGGGATGGTCCCAGCCTCCCAGATGAATCTCGAAGTGGAGGTGCGGCCCCGAGGCCTCCGCGTCGCCCGAGTCACCGACGTATCCGATGATCTGGCCGGCAGTTACGCGCATTCCATTGCGCATGCCAGCCGCGTACGCGAACTCCGGATCCCCAAGATTGTCCTTCGTTCCAGGGTTGTCGTTGTTCAAATGGTCATAGAAGTATTGATTGCCGTCGTCGCCGCGCAGGAGCACCGAGTAGCTCTTCCCGACCTTCGGTCGCTCGGTCGATATCCAGTCGACCGTACCGTCCACCACAGCGAGAATCGGCGTCCATTTCGCGCAGAATAGATCCTGTCCGCGATGCGTTCTGCCGCCGCCCCGCGCATCGCCGAATCCGCTCGTGAACCGAACCGAATCCGCCGCGAGCGGAAACACGATGGCGGGTCCGCGGTCGGCCGGCGGCGCGGATGTATGCGATGCGCCCGAGGACGCACATCCGCAAACGAAGAGCGCGGCCAGGATCGGCCGCGCTCTGAGCGTCGTGCGCATCCAACTCGTCACGGAACCTTCGATGGCGGTGCCGGAGGCGGCGTCGTGGACCCGGGCTTCGAGAAGTCCACCGTCGGCGCCTCACGATTCGAGGCGTTCGTCACCTCGAAGTACGGCTTCGCCTTCGCGCCGATGACCTTCGCCGTGAGCGCCGTCGGAAACTTTCTGATGAACGTGTTGTACTGCTGGGCCGCCTGATTGTAATCGCCGCGCGCGACCGCGATGCGATTCTCCGTCCCCGTGAGCTCATCCTGCAGCTTCAGAAAGGTCTGATCCGCCTTCAGCTGCGGATACGCCTCGGAGATCGCCAGCAGCCGTCCCAGGGCGCCCGTCGCCGCGGCGTTCGCATCGGCCATCTGCTGCGGATCGTGCGATTGCACGGCGTTGAGCAGTCCCGCCCGCGCCTGCGCGACCTCGCTGAATACCTGCTCCTCGTGCGCCGCGTATCCCTTCACCGTGGCGACGTGATTCGGAATCAGGTCCGCGCGGCGCTGCAGCTGTACCTCGATCTGGCTGCGAGCGGAATTCGTCTGCTCGTCCATCGTCTGGATCGTGTTGTATCCGCAGCCCACGAGCGCGAGCGGAAGAGCCAGGACCAGCCATGTGCGAGAGCGCATCGTGAATCTCCACTGCGAGGTAGAAGTTGTTTCGACCAGCAACCACTCAGGCAAAGTTACGTCGGTCGAAAGGCAAGCTGTACCACATACTGCCCCGGCTTCACCGCATCCGCCGGAATTTTCCATGCGCGCGTGGCCTTCTCGTTCAAGCATCCGTTCACCTGCTTCCCCGCCTTCGACGTCCAGCTGTCCGCCTTCACCTTGGCGTCGCTCACACCGTCGCCATTCACCGTCACGAGCATCGCGACGCCTCCCTGCAGCGACGGATCGGCCTTCTCCCCGAACTCCTGATAACAGAACTTCGAGAACGCCTGCTCGCGCTGCACGACCTCGAGCAGCTCCGGCGGCGCGTTGGGAATCTTCACCGACACGCCGGGCTTCGCGAACACGGGCGGCTTGAACGTGTCCGGCGCCGCAGATGGCATGTCGGTCTTCACCGCGCTGAGGTCGACGGGGGTCGTGTCCTGCGCCAGCGGCGGCGGCGCGGCCTTCTTGTCGGAGGGGCACGCGCACAGGAGCACGAGCGCCGGTACCATGAGCATCCGTCTCATATCGATTCCTCAAGTCG
>DATHJR010000016.1:0-7980 GCA_035286525.1 Gemmatimonadaceae bacterium
CATGCATCAGTGGCCGTGGTATCCGGGCACCGGTGCCGCGAGCGAGCGCGGAATTGGGAATCTCTGGAACGTCCCGATGCCTGCCGGACTCGCGCCCGGGGTGTACGTGGACGCGCTGCGCACGGCTATCGACGCCGCCACCGCCGGCTTCACACCCGACCTGGTGCTGATCTCCGCCGGATTCGACTCGCTCGCGGGCGACCCGCTGGGCGGATTCACACTCGAGATGGAGCACGTGGCGCTGCTCACGCGCGAGTTGGTGGAGCGCGCCGAGGGATGGTGCGGCGGGCGAATAGTGAGCGCCCTCGAGGGCGGTTACGCCCCCGAGCGCCTCGGCGAGGCGTGCATGGTACACCTCGAGCAGCTCGGCTGAACGGGGCGAATGCTTGCTCGCGCCGTCTCGGAGTCTAACTTACTCGCGTGACAGCGCTCGAGTTTCTGGGGCTGATGGCGGTCGCCCACGACGACGTGACGCCGCTCGCGCCGGGCGTGACGGCGATTCGCGTGCGCGAGCTCGGAGCCGTGGTGCGCGCGGCGCCCGCGGAGCCGTACGATCCCGCGACGGACAATGGAGAGTACGAGCAGCTGCTCGATGCGCTCTTCGCACGCGGCGCGGTCTTCCCGGCGCCGCCGGGGATGGTCTTTCGCACGGCCGAGACGCTGCGCGCATGGGTGGAACAGAACTACATCGGGCTCGCGGAAGGGCTCTCGTTCATCTCCGGGCGGTGCGAAGCGCGCGTGCACGTGCGCCCCGCGGGCCATGTCTCGACTCCGGATTCCATCGCCGCGGCGACGCTCGAGGCGCACGACGCGATTCGCGCGCTGCGCCACGGCGCCGTAGCCACGGTCAACATCCCCGAGCCCCAGGCTCCCGTGCTCTTGAGCGTCGCCTTCTTGCTGAAGACGAACGAGTGGAACACGTTCGGCGAGGCGGTGCTCGAACAGGAGCGGCGCTTCGGCGAGCTGCGCTTCGAGCAGACCGGCCCGTGGATTCCGCATGACTTCGTGCGGCTCGATCTGGGAGTCTGACGCATGTTCTGCCCTGACTGCGGAACGTGGAATCGCGGCTCGGCGGTGATCTGCGGTCGGTGCTCGCACGAGCTCCCCGAACTGTCGGACGCGCCGGCGGAGAAGCCCGACGAGGAGATGGATCTGCTGCGCCGCGCCGCGGGCGGCCGCTATCGCATCTACCGCCGCCTCGCCACGGGCGGCATGGCGAGCGTGTACGCGGCGAAGCACGTACAGCTCGGGCGCCAACTGGTGGTGAAGGTGTTGCTCGGACATCTCGCGCGCGATCCGGAGATGCGCGAGCGCTTCAAGCGCGAGGCCGAAGCGAGCGCACAGCTTTTTCATCCGCACATCTGCTCGATTCTCGACTACGGCGAGCTCGAGACCACGGTGTTTCTGGTGATGCCGTACATGGCGGGCGGATCCCTCGCTGACCTCATCGTGCGCGGGGGCACGGTGCCTCCGGAGGTCGCTGCGAGCGTGTGCGCGCAGATCGCGATCGCGCTCGACTATGCGCACCGCCACGGCATCGTGCACCGCGATGTGAAGCCGGACAACATCCTGTTCGACGAGGACGGCAACGCGCTCATCACGGACTTCGGCATCGCGACCGCGCGCTTTCATCAGCGACTCACGATGACCGGCCGCGCGATGGGAACGCCGCACTACATGTCGCCAGAGCAGGCGATGGGAAAAATGGTCGATGGCCGAAGCGACATCTACGCGTCGGGGGTGCTGCTGTACGAAATGCTCGTCGGATTTCCGCCGTTCGACGGCGCCGACTCGTACTCGATCGGCTACAAGCACGTGCACGAGGACGCGGCGTCGCCCGACATCGTGGATTCGCGCACGCCGCCAGCGCTCGCCGCGATCACGATGAAGTGCCTGGCGAAGGCGCCCGCGGATCGCTTTCAGCGCGGAAACGATCTCTCGGATGCGCTGATCGCTTATCTTTCGCAGACTGCCGGTGGCGATGCGCTGCGAAATGCGTGGATCTCGCGCCGGCTCGGTATCACACCCACGGCGAAATGAAGCTCACCCACGAAATCGTTTCTCTTCGCACCAAACACGCCTTCACGATCGCGCGCGGCGGCGGCAGCGAGTATCGCGTCGTGCTCGCCACGATCACGGACAAGGATGGCGCGCAGGGGGTGGGCGAGGCGAATCCGAGCCGCTACTACGGCGAGAATGCGGACACGACGCCCGTGGTGCTCGACCAGTTTCAGACGATCCTCGACAAGGCCGACGCATGGTCGCTCGATGCCATCGAGCTCGAGATGAACAAGATGTGGCGCGGCAACGGCTCGGCAAAAAGCGCCGTGATGTCCGCTCTCTACGATCTGATGGGCAAGCGGCTCGGCGTTCCGCTCTACAAGATGTGGGGGCTCGATCCCGCCACAGCGCCGCTCACGAGCTTCACGATCGGCGTCGCGCCCGAGGCGGAGCTGCGCACGAAGGTGCAGGAAGCGGCCGAGTATCCCGTGTTGAAGGTGAAGCTCGGCACGCCGGACGACGAGAACATCATTCGCATCATCCGCGAAGAGGCGCCGGACAAAGTGCTCCGCGTGGATGCGAACGCGGGGTGGACGCCGAAGCACGCGCTCGAGATGATCGCGCTCCTCGCGGCTTTCGAGGTGGAATTCGTCGAGCAGCCGCTGCCGCCGGAGAACATCGATGGGCTGCGCTACGTGCGCGACCGCTCCCGGCTCCCGATCATCGCCGACGAGTCGTGCCTCGTCGCGAGCGACATCCCGAAGCTCGCGGGCGTCGTCGACGGGATCAACATCAAGCTCGCGAAGTGCGGCGGCCCGCGCGAGGCGCTGAAGATGATCGCCGTCGCCCGCGCGCACGACATGAGCGTGATGATGGGATGCATGATCGAGACGAGCGTCGGCATCACCGCGGCCGCTCATCTCGCGCCGCTGCTCGACTACGCTGACCTGGATGGCGCCGCGCTGCTCGCGGCGGACCCGTATCACGGCGCCACGATTCATGGCGGTGTGTTCAGCATTCCCTCCGGGCCGGGGCTGGGCGTTACGAAGGCATGACCGCCCCTCGGTTCATCGAGGTCGCCCTTCCGCTGCCGCTCTTCCAGACATTCACGTACTCGGTAGGCGAGGGGCCGCTTCCTCCGGCGGGCTCGCGCGTGCTCGTGCCGGTGCGCAACAGGCGCGCGATCGGCATCTCGCTGGGTGAGAGCGACGGCGCGGGCGTCGCGCGCACGCGTGCGATCATCGACGCGCCCGACGCGGAGCCGGTGCTCTCGGACGCGATGATGTCGCTGTGCAAGTGGATGGCCGAGTACTATGTCGTCCCGCTCGGCGTCGTGATGCGGAGCGTGCTTCCGGTGCTGCTCACGGGGGAGCGCGCGCCCACTCCATCCGCAAAGACGCTGCGGGTCGCATCGATCGTGCGCGAGCTCCCGTCGCTCCAGGAGCGCGACACCATGTTCAAGCGGGCGATCCGGCAGCGCGCGCTTTACGAGGTGCTCGAGCAGATGGGCGGGCGCGGCGAGGTGCCGCATCTCACCGGGCAGCTCGGATTCGGCGCGGAGCTCGTGCGCGCGCTCGAGACGCGCGGGCTGATCACCATCGAGACGAGCGTCGTCGCGCGCGACCCGTTCCAGTCCCGCGCGCGGATCGCCGCCACGCCGCACGAGCCATCGCCCGCACAGGTCGACGCGATTCGGCGATTGGTGCAGGGCAACGGCGGCGACGTATTCCTGCTGCACGGAGTCACAGGAAGTGGCAAGACGCTCGTGTATATTGAGCTGCTGCGTGAGATCGTGTTGAAGCGCGGGCAGAGCGCGATCGTGCTCGTGCCGGAGATAGCGCTCACGCCGCAGACCGTTGATCGTTTTCGCGCCGTGTTCGGCGACGAGGTAGCCGTGCTGCACTCGGCGTTGAGCGACGGCGAGCGCTACGATGCGTACCTCGCAATTCGTCGCGGCGAGAAGCGCATCGCCGTCGGCGCGCGCTCGGCCATCTTCGCGCCGCTCGCGAATCTGGGCGCGATCATCGTCGACGAGGAGCACGAGGGGAGCTACAAGAATGGCGAGACGCCGCGCTATCACGCGCGCGAGGTGGCGATGGTGCGTGCGCGCGCGGAGGGCGCGATTGTCGTGCTCGGGAGCGCGACGCCGAGTCTCGAGAGCTGGGAGAACGCGGCCCAGGGGAAGTACACGCTGCTGTCGCTGCCCGAACGTGTGGGCGCCGCGCGGCTTCCCACGGTGGAGGTCGTCGATCTGCGACACAGCCAGCGCGCACTGGGCGGGAAGCCCGTCGATCCATCGCGCGTGCCGTTCAACTACGTGTTCAGCGAGCCGCTCGAGGCCGCGCTTGGCGAGCGGCTGCAGCGCGGTGAGCAGAGCATCCTGCTGCTCAACCGCCGCGGTTACGCGTCGTTCCTGCAGTGCGACGCGTGCGGCACGGTGCGGAGCTGCCCGAACTGCAGCATCACGCTCACGTATCATCGCAGTCCCGAGCGGCTGATCTGTCACTACTGTCTGCACGAGGAGCTGCCGGAGGCGACCTGCCGGAAGTGCGGCGGCGCAACCGTGCGGCAACGCGGGCTCGGGACGCAGCAGGTGGAGCGGCTGATCGCCGAGCGGTATCCGTATGCGCGAATCGCGCGGATGGATGTCGATACGACGAGCGGGAAGTGGGCGCACGCCGAGATCCTCGATCGCGTGGGACGCGGCGAGGTCGAGATTCTGCTGGGCACGCAGATGATCGCGAAGGGGCTCGACTTCCCGAATGTGACGCTGGTGGGTGTAGTCGATGCCGACGTCGGAATCAATCTTCCCGACTTTCGCGCATCGGAGCGGAGCTTCCAGCTCCTGAGCCAGGTCGCGGGACGCGCGGGGCGCGGGCCGAAGGGCGGCGAGGTGATCATCCAGACGCGGGTGCCGACGCATCACGCCGTGCAGTGCGCGGTGAGGCACGACTATCTGGGGTTCGTGCGCCAGGAGTCGCCGTCGCGTCGCGATCCGCCGTATCCTCCGGCGATTCGCCTCGCGAACGTGATCTTCAGCGGGCTGAATGAAGACGCCACCGCGAAGCTCGCGCTCGATGCGGCCGAGTGGGTACGGGCGCTGCTGGCATCGCAGTCGATGACGGATGTGACGGTGGTGGGACCGGCGCCGTGTCCCGTGGACCGGATCAAGAAGCGGTGGCGATGGCACCTTCTGCTCAAGAGCCAGAAGGCGAGTGCGCTCTCGAACGTGGGACGATATTTCGTGGAGCGCTTTCCCGTGCCGGCGACACATTCGCTGCGCGTCGCGTTCGACAGAGATCCGGTGTCGCTTCTCTGACCTGCCGCGGCCGCCAGCCTCAGGCTAGCTTTCGGGGTGCCCACATTTCTTCATCCAGACCTGACGGCGCCCAAGTTTGCTGGTGCCCCCGACGCGCGCTTCGTCCCCGCGCCCGCCGATGGTGTGCTTCCCGAAGGCTTCTTTTCGACGACCAATCTGCCCACCTACGTGCGCATCAAGGGCCAGTGGCAGATGCCGCGCGAACCGCGCATGGACGGCGTGCTGATGCTCGCGAAGAATGGCGAGCTGTGGATCCGCGAGATGCGGCGCGTGCGCAAGGGCGAGCTGATCGCGGTCGGCGCGGCCGAGGATGGGAGCGAGGGGATTCTCGTTTACGCGCAGGCGTTCCTCGGGGGTGGTGAGGAGGGCGAGTTCAAGTTCATGTCGAGCGAGGTCTCGCGTGAGAAGCCGATCGACTACGCGTTGATGGCGCATTTGCTGATCGAGGAGCGCGATCGCGGCGGCTACCCGATCTGGGTGACGGGACCGGCGCTGGTCCATTCGCGGGCGCGGGCGGACATGACGTGGTTCGTCGCCAATGGCTTCGTGGGCGCGCTCCTCGCGGGCAACGCGGTCGCGGTGCACGACATCGAGACGTCGATCTTCAACACGACGCTCGGCATGAACTCGCAGGGCGGCTCGACGCAGGGCGGGCACGGGCTGCACATGCGGGCGATCAATCGCGTGCGCGCCGCGGGCTCGATCGAGGCGGCGGTGGCGAACGGCACGATCACCGACGGGATCATGCACGCGTGCGTGGTGCACAAGGTGCCGTACGTGCTCACGGGCTCGATCCGCGATGATGGACCGCTGCCAGGCGTGATCAACGACATGGCGGAAGCCCAGGACGCGATGAAGGCGCACACGATCAAGGCGACGATGGCGATTCTCATCGCGACGGCGCTGCACGCGATCGCGACGGGGAACATGCTGCCGGCGTTCGTGACGGAGCCCGACGGAACGCTGCGCGAGTTGCCGACCATCTGCGTCGACTCGTCGGAGTTCGTGGTGAGCAAGCTGAAGGATCGCGGCACGCATCAGGCATTCGGCGTCGTGACGAACGCGCAGGATTTCATGCACATCCTCAAGCTCTACGTGGAGCGCGAGCTCGATGCGCGCGGCGCGGAGTCCCGTCGCGCGTCCGGCGCGGCGGCGGCGCTCAAGTGAAGAAGATCGTCGCGGAAGGGCGCGAGCGATTCCTGAGGGAGATCGCGGAGCAGCTGCCGGTGGACCGCATCGAGGAGCTGCATCTATTCGCGTCGATCCGCCAGGGCGGGAACGAGAGCGCGATTGCGGTGGTGGCGCTGCGGCCCGAGGTCGAGGCGGAGGGGAGCGATGCGCGAAGGACCGTATATCGCGCGCGATATCGGCTCGCGCTCAAGGGAACGGAGCGCGGCAAGTGGGAGATGGACATCACCGAGGAGGCTGACGCGCCGACCGTGACGGTGCACGAGGTGGTGCGTGGCGTGATGGAGCGCGCGGGAGATGCCGAGGAGCCGGAGCGATTGAGCGCGGGAGATTTGCGCGTGGTGCTCGCGGACGAACCGTGGAGCTCGACGGGCGACTAACTCGGTTACGGAGCCGTTGCGGGGTTGGCAAGAGACTCCCATATATGTCGGACGACGCCTTCACTGGCGGATCGGTGATTCGTGCTCTTGAACTACGAAGGAGGTCGATATGAACCGTATCTGGTTCGTCGCTGCGGGACTTGGACTGATCGCCATCGCAGCCGTCCCACCGCTACCGGGGCAGAGCCTCGCGGGCACGCCCGTGCAATTCGGTGTCATGGGCGGGGCTGCTAAACCGGTAGGGGACGTAGCGTTCGTCACGCACCTCGATTGGAGCCTGGGTGCGCTCGTGTCCATTGGCGCACCGCAGTCTCACCTGAGCCTACGGGTCGATGGGCAGTGGCAACAGCTCGCAGGAAATCAGCCGATTACTGGTGGGAATCTCGCGTGTCTAGGCTGCCAGACCAACACTGAACCGAGAGCGCAGAGCTATCGCGTGCTCGATCTCACGACGAACGCCGTTTACAATTTCGCCCCGACGGCTTCGAGGAGCTTTTACCTGATCGGTGGCGTCGGCGCGTACAACGAGCGCCAGTACGATCCGGCCAGTGAAGAGAGTGCAAGCGTGACGAGGTTCGGCTTCAATGGTGGTGCGGGCGTCAGGTTCAGAGTGTTCAAGCTGCAGCCATTTGTCGAAGCGCGTTATCACAACATCATCGGCGCGCACTCGTTCGCTTCGGGCGAGTTACAGTACAATCGATCGCAGACATTTCAATTCGTCCCAGTCAACGTGGGGTTCGTTTTCTAGGCCGGGTGCGACTGTCACGATCGACGGGCACGCCGGCTCTTTGGGCCGAATGTACGAAACGAAGAAGTGCCGCCCGAATATCGAGCGGCACTTCTTCATCGGAGAATCCCCGATCACGAACCGTCGCGCCTCATGATCCGATCGCCGCGATGATGGAGCATGAGCCGTCGGCCTGGCGGATGTACGCCCGCTCGATTCGCCCCCAGAAGAGATCGGTCTCGGTGCCGCTGTCTGTGCGACTGTCTGGCGTACCGTAGTAGTAATAAGCGTTGGAGATTTCCAGCACGCACCCGACAGTCGGCCCGGTCGACTTCGAGCTGCCGCACGCAGCCAGCGCGAACAAT
>DATHJR010000017.1:0-3990 GCA_035286525.1 Gemmatimonadaceae bacterium
ATGCGCCACGGTCGGAACGTGGCGCGCCGAGCCCGCGCGGAGATCGGCCGTCGTCAGGGCCACGCCGCGACGCGCCGCGTCGCGATGGGCCGCCCCGGTCGCGCCGCCCGTCGTAGGCGGCGATGGACCCGGTTTTTTTCGGGGCGCGACGGGGATGGGTGGAGGTCGTCACCGGTGTCATGTTCAGCGGGAAGAGCGAAGAGCTCATCCGCCGCGTGCGCCGGTCGATCATCGCGAAGAAGAGCGTGCAGATCTTCAAGTCGCATCTCGATGACCGCTACGGCGGGGTCTTCTCCATCTCGAGCCACGACGGGCGCGTCGTAGAGGCGATTCCCGTCGACTCGTCGCTCCAGATCTCGCAGCATCTTCGCGACGACGCGGATGTCGTGGCGATCGACGAGGCGCAGTTTCTCGACTCGGGGATCATCTCCCTCGTCGGGACGCTCGCGTCGCGGGGCGTGCGCGTGATCCTCGCGGGCACGGACACCGACTTCCGCGGCGAGCCGTTCGGACCAATGCCGCAACTCATGGCCGTGGCCGACCTCGTCGACAAGCTGCATGCGATCTGCGTTGTGTGCGGCGGGCCGGCGAGCCGCAATCAGCGGTTGATCGATGGCCGCCCGGCCCGTTACGACTCGCCGACGATCATGGTTGGGGGACGCGAGTCGTACGAGGCAAGGTGCAGGCATTGCCACGACTTACCCCGCCGTGACGAGGACCAAGTATCACTGCTGTGATTTGATCTATTGCGTAGGGGGGCTTCTCTACCCTATCCTAGCCGTATGATTCTGATCGGACTCACAGGCAACATCGCCTCCGGCAAGTCCACCGTCGCGCAAATGCTCGCCGAGCGTGGTGCAACGATCATCGATGCCGATGAGCTCGCTCGCGACGCCGTCGCCGTTGGAAGTGATGGCCATCGAAAAATCGTCGAGCGCTGGGGCGACGACATTCTCAAGGCCGATGGCGGACTCGACCGCGTGGCACTTCGCCAGATCGTCTTTCAGGAGCCCACGGAGCTCGAGGCCCTGAATTCCATTGTGCACCCAGAAGTCTCACGGCTTCGCGACGATCTCATCAACGAGGCGCGCGAGCGCGGCGACGAAACCGTCGTGTGCGACATTCCCCTGCTCTTCGAGCGCCGCCTGGCCGACGACTTCGACCGCATCGTCCTCGTCGACGCCCCGCGCCCCTTGCGACTCGAGCGGCTCACTCGCGAGCGCGCGCTCGGACAAACCGAGGCGATGAACATGATCGCCTCCCAGATGCCGGCCGAGCTCAAACGCGCTCGCGCCGACTTCATCATCGAGAACGATGGCGATCTTGCGGCGCTGGAGAAACGCGTCGACGAAGTCTGGCGCGCCCTGCATTCCCCGAGCTGATCGCCGGTGAGCGACGTCCCCGATGAGCTTCTCTACTCCGAGGAGCATCTCTGGGTCGAGTGGACGGACGATGTCGTCACCATCGGACTCACGGACTACGGACAGGCGGAGCTGGGCGACATGATCTTCGTCGAGCTCCCCGCAATCGAGGAGAGCTTCACGCGACTCGACGTCTTCGGCACCATCGAGGCCGCCGAGGCCGTGACGGAGCTCTTCTCTCCGCTCGGCGGCACCGTCCTCGAGACGAATCTTCGACTTGCCAAGGAGCCGACGCTCGTCAACTCGGATCCCTACGGCGAGGGGTGGCTCGTTCGCCTGCGCCCAAAGTCTCTTCCCGAGCGCGACGAGCTCCTTGGCGCGCTCGAATATCGAGAGCACATCGGCGACTAGGAGGCGTGGCCGCAACCACGGGGTCGTCGCATAGCATGAATCGTCCACCGCTGTCGATCGTCCCACAGAGAGGAAATCTCCCTGCGCGGCGGCCGTGAGCTCCGGGTGGCGCCCGCACGCGAACGGCCCGGACCTGCCCTAGTTTCCAGACAACCACATGCGCAACTTCCGCCGCATCCCCGCCCCCGTTCTCGCCCTTCTGCTCCTTGCCGCGTGTGGCGGAGATGGCCGGCGCACCGCGAGCGCGCACGCCTCGACGCTGGTCCTGACGCTGCCGGCCGACGCGGACAACATGCTGCCTCCCCTCAGCATCAACGAAACTTCGGCGCAGCTGCAATCGGTGCTCTTCGAGAAGCTCGCCGAAATCGACGATTCGATGCACGTGATCAGCGACGCCGGCTACCGCCCGTCGCTCGCGGATTCGTGGACGTGGGCGCCCGATTCGCTCTCGATCGCCTTTCATCTCGATCCGAAGGCGCACTGGCACGACGGCGTTCCGCTGCGAGCGGCGGATGTGTTGTACAGCTATCGCGTCAACATCTCGAAAAATGTCGGGTCGCCCATCGCTCCATTATTGGCGGATGTGGATTCGGTCACCGTGCGCGACAGCGTGACCCCCGTGTTCTGGTTTCACGCGCGCTCGCCGGAACAGTTCTACAACGCGGCGACGCAAATACGCGTGCTCCCCGCGCATCTGCTCCAGAGCATCCCCGACTCCGCCTTGCGAACATCATCGTTTGCGCGGAGTCCCACCGGCAGCGGGCCATACAAATTCGTGCGCTGGGTGAGCGGAAGCACGATCGAGGTCGTGTCCGACAGCACCTTTCATCGCGGCCGCCCGAAAATCGATCGCCTCATCTGGAGCATCGCAGCCAGCCCCGATGCCTCGATCCTCCGTCTCTTGACCGGTGAAGCGAACTTCGCCGAGGCGATTCGCAAACAGGACGTCGAGCAGGTGGCGAAGCATCCCGAGCTGAAGGCGGTACATTACCCGTCGATGAATGTGTATTTCGTGCGCTTCAACGAGCGCGCGCGGAAAGGCCGCGGGCCGCATCCTGTGCTGGGGGATCGCGAGGTGCGTCGTGCGCTATCGATGGCTATCGATCGTCGACGCGCAGTAAGCACGGTGTACGACTCGGCCACCCTTCTGGCTTCTGGTCCGTTTTCGTCCAATCTGACTACGTACGATTCGATGCTTCCGCGTCTCCCATACGCGCCCGACAGCGCAACCGCGATTCTCGAGCGCAAAGGGTGGGCGATGGGGAAGGATGGCATTCGGCACAGGGGCGGCGTTCCGCTGCAGTTTTCGATACTCGTTCCCGTTGCCAGCACCCAGCGGCAGCAGATGACCGTGTTGCTGCAGGACATGCTCAAGCGTGTGGGTGCTCGCATGGACATCGAGCGCGTGGATTTCCCGACGTTCAGCTCTCGCACCCAGGCGCGTGACTTCGATGCGTCCTTCGAGGGGATGAGCCTCGACCCAACTCCTTCCGGTATCCGACAGGAGTGGAGCACTACTGCCGCGCGCGGCGGCGGAGCCAGTAACACCGGCTATTACTCGAATGCTGCATTCGACGCAGTCATCGATTCGGCGGTCGCGAACATGGATTCGAGGTCTGCCATCGCACAATACAGACGGGCGTACGCAACGCTCATCGCGGACGCCCCAGCCATTTGGCTGTACGAAGCGTCCACTGTGGCGGGGATGAGCACGAACGTACATCCCGCGCCCATGCGCGCCGATCTCTGGTTCGTCCATCTCGCCGACTGGACGATCGGCGATGGTGCCGCGCCCAGGGGCGCGACCGTCGCGTCTTCGGCAGGCGCTCATTAGCCGATGAGGCGGCTGCTCGCAGGCCGCCTCCTTCAGGGGCTCGCCGTCGTCTGGATCGTCGCGACGCTCACCTTCGCGCTGCTCCATCTCGCGCCGGGCGATCCGTTCTCGTATCAGAACGAGAAGCGCGTCGCGCCCGAGGCCATCGCGCACTGGCGCCACATCTACTGCCTCGACCGGCCGCTGGCCGCGCAGTATGTCTGCTACCTGCGAACGCTCGCCAGCGGCGACCTCGGCTACTCGATCTCGCAGCAGCGGCCCGTTCGGGACATCCTCGTCGACTACGTGCCGCGCACCGTCGAGCTCATGCTGCTCGGCCTCATGTTCAGCTTCGGCGTGGGGGTCGCGCTAGGCGTGCTCGAGGCGCGGCGCCGCGGCACCTTT
>DATHJR010000018.1:0-2329 GCA_035286525.1 Gemmatimonadaceae bacterium
GGTCGAGAAATATTCGGAGGTCGTGAAGTTCTCGGCGTTCGTGGTGGTGCAGGGAAGATTCGAGAGAGACGGTGGCGTCAGAAATGTCATCGGGCAGAAGTTCAGCGAGCTCGAGGTGAAGCAGCTGGTCCACGCGTCGCGGGACTTCCATTAGGAGCCGGGTGCGAATGTCGTTCACATTCAATGCACTTCCAACAGGGCGACCATCCCGAGCGTCGCGTGCTTCGGTTTGTCTGGCGCGTCTCTGAAACCGCAGATGAGTGCGTAACGCTCGCCCGGCTCGAGAAGTACGAGAATTTCTTCGCGCGCGGTGACACCAGCATAAGCGATCAGCACGCTTCCCGAGGGATCGGCTGCAGAGTCCGGTGCATCGCCAGCAAGGAGATACGCCTGCGCCGCCTTCTTGCTCACACCAGGTGCAAACCGAAAGAATTGCACCTCATGTGGCACCGTTCCATGGTTCACGAAACGAAAGGCTGTCAGGCCTGGCGTGAGTGTCGCGGGAGCGCGGAAGGCGTAGTCACTCGCTTCGATCGTTACGTGTCGGAGTGCCAGATTACTGGTTCGGGATGAACCGTCGTCGACAAGCAGCGCCATGAGCGAGAAAATCGCAATCGGGATAACGCCAGGTGTCCACATAAACCCTCGTTGTCATCAGGCAACTCGCTGCGACGAATCGTGGCTCGAAAAGCCGCCGGCGGCTAGTGGAGTCGCCTTGCCCGTGAAGTGAGCGAGACGTTATCGTAGGCGCATGCCCCACAAGCAACGGTCGGGACGCGCCTTCGCGAGTGACAATTGGGCCGGAGTGCATCCCGAAGTCCTCGAAGCGATGGCGGCCGCCAACGTCGGACATGTTCCTTCGTACGGCACCGATCCGTACACCCACGACGCCGTAACGAGAATCGGTGCCGAGCTGGGCGGGGAAGCCGAAATATTTCTGGTGTTCAGCGGCACCGCCGCCAACGTGCTTTGCCTCCAAAGCATGGTGCGGCCGCACCAGGCCGTCATCTGCGCCGAGACTGCTCACGTCTACACTTCGGAATGCGGCGCTGCCGAGAAGCACATTGGGTGCAAGCTGCTGACGGTGCCTTCACCAAACGGCAAAATCACGGTGCAGGGGATTCGCGCGCACCTGCATCACATTGGCGACGAGCATCACGTTCAGCCCCGCGCGATCTCGATTACTCAGGCAACCGAGTACGGCACGGTGTACACGCCGCAGGAAATCCGGGCAATCGCTGATTTCGCGCACTCCAATTCGCTGCTGCTGCACATGGACGGCGCGAGGATATTCAACGCCGCCGCCCACCTGAATGTCCCGCTCAGAGCGCTGACGAGCGAGGTCGGAGTAGACGCGCTCTCGTTCGGGGGCACGAAGAACGGCCTCATCGCCGGCGAGGCGGTGGTGTTCTTCAAGCGGGTCCTCGCCGACGATTTCGAGTTCCGGCGGATGCAGGGCATGCAGCTCTCGTCGAAGATGCGATTCATCGCCGCTCAATTCAGTGCGCTGCTGACCAATGGTCTCTGGAAGAGAAGCGCCGAGCACGCCAACGGGATGGCGCAGCTGCTGGCCAGTGAGCTGGCCGGAATAAACGGAGTCGCGGTCACGCAGGCCGTCGAAGCCAACGAGGTGTTCGTGACGCTGCCGCGGCAGATAATTCCGAAGCTCCAGGAGCGGTGGCCTTTTCACGTCTGGAACGAGTCGACGGCGGAGGCGAGGCTGATCACGTCGTTCGACACGGCCGAAGCCGACATCGCGGATTTCGTCTCACTGGTTCGCGAAGCAGTCGGCTCAAAGGAGAAACAATGGATTTGAAGAACGCCGCGGTGCTCGTCACCGGGGGAAGCTGCGGAATCGGCTTCGAGACAGCTCGCCTGCTGCGCGAGCGGGGTGCGCGCGTCGCAATCTGTGCTCGCCACCAGGTTATGCTCCAATCCGCCGCGGAGCAGCTTGGCGCGCTACCCATCGTGGCCGACGTGAGCAATGAAGACGACGTGCTGCGCATGATTGGCGAAGTCGTCAAGGAGTATTCCGACTACAACGTGCTGATCAACAACGCGGGCTTCGGCGCCTTTGCGCCCCTCGTCGATCTGACAGCGGAGGAATTCTTTCGAGTCTGGCAGACGAATGTGTTGGGAGCGATGCTCGTGGCGCGCGAATCCGCGAAGCACTTCGTCGGTCGCAGCTACGGGAACATCGTCAACATCTCATCGACCGCGGGCCAGCGCGGCGTCGCCAACGGCTCCGCCTACTGCTCGAGCAAATTCGCCTTGCACGCGCTCACGGAGTGCTGGCGCGCCGAGCTGAGACAGCATCGGATCCGCGTGA
>DATHJR010000019.1:0-2237 GCA_035286525.1 Gemmatimonadaceae bacterium
CTGCTTCACTTCATCGCCCGTCAGCTCGGCAACGCGCGAATCACGATTCTGTGCACGTACAGCTCTGCGGACCGCGAGAACAGCCAGGTGCTTCGGGCGACAGAGCATTCGCTCGTCGACGGCGGCTTGGCTACCACCCAGCAGCTTGCCGGATTGCCTGCAGCGGCGATGACGGAACTGCTGCGCCGCGTGTTCGGCACCACCGAAGAGACCGTGCGCGAGTTCGCGGCCATGTTGTTCGGCTCGACGCGTGGCAATCCGCTGTTCTTCGAGCAGACAATCAAGTCCCTCGTGGTCTCCGGCAGGCTGCGTCAGCGCGACGGCAGCTGGCATGGTTGGGAGCTCGAAGACCTGCAGCTTCCCGAATATATCCGCGATCTCTTCCTCGCTCGCCTCCATCGACTCACGCCGTCAGCGCGCGCCGTCGCGGAGCTCTCGGCGGTCATGGGGGTGCGCGTCTCGCACGATCTCCTTCGCGCAGTGTGCGAGCTGTCGACGGACGAGCTACTCACCGCCATTTCGGAGCTGCGTCGTGCCGACGTTCTGGTCGAGTCGACGGATGCTGCGGAGATCGTGTACGACTTCACCCATCCACTCCTGCGTGAGACGGTACACGGCGAGCTCGGACACGCGCGTGCGCGCATGCTACACGGGCGAGTGGCGCAGTGCATGGAGAAGTTCTACGGCTCCGCCGCACTCACCCATGCGAGCGAGCTCGCCTATCATTTCGTTCGTTCCGATGCCCGCGAGCTCGATCAGAAGGCGATCGTCTTCCTTCGGGCGGCCGGCGATAACGCAGCACGCCGGCATGCGTTCCGAGAGGCCGCGAGCTACCTGCAAACCGCCTTCGAGCTTTCGCAGCGGGTGGAGGGCAACAAGGATCTCCGTGCGGATCTCATCGGCGAGCTCGCGCTGGCCAAACAGCACAGCGGCGATTATCGGAGCTCGCTCGCCCTCTGGGAACAGGCGCAGCGCGAGGCGAGTGCTGCTCGCGAGCTGGGCAGGCTCGCCGCGATCGAGCGGCGCCTGGGGAATCTCTACTACCTCCAGAGTCGATTCGTCGAGGCGCTTGCACACTATGACATGGGCATTGCCGCGGCCGAGCGATCACATGATGACCTCGCGCTCGCGCGATTGCTGACGTCCAAGACCGCGAGCCTCGAGGCGATCGGCGACACCAAGGAGCAAGGCAAGGCGCTCGCCGCCGCGTTGGAGATCGCCGAGCGCAGGCACGACACGAAGCTGCTCGCGCGCGCCCATCGTGCCTCGGCGCTGTTCTACATATGGACCGGTGAAGCGACGGAAGCGGCATCGCACGCGGTGCATGCACTGGAATTTGCGCGCGCCAGCGGGGAGCCGGAGGAGGCCTGGTCCGCGCACTGGGCGCTCGCCGTATTGTCCGCGGTCACCGGGGATGTGATCTCGACGAAACACCACGTTGTCGAGGCACGGCGCATCGCCGACGAGCTCCATTCACCCGTACTGCATCTGCGAGTCGATGAGATCGAGATCGAGTACAAGAGCGCTACGGGAGACTGGAATTCCGCCGTGGAGCAGGCCGCACGAAGTATCGCGCTCGCCCGCGCGCTCGAGCAGCGACTGCTGCTTCCTCGTCTGCTGGTATACACCGGCATTCTCAGCCTGGGACGCGGCCGCATCAGCGAAGGGAAGGCGCATCTCGACGAAGCCTGGGCACTCTCGGGCGCGGCGAATCCCGACGATCGTTCGGGTGACGTGCACACGCTCGTGCGCGCATATGCTGGCATGGCGATCTATTATCTCACTATTCGGGACTACGATGAGGTGATGCGCTGCGGGCTCATCGGGCTCAAGATTGCCGACCGATCGGGCTATGCTCCATGGACCGTCCAGCGGTTGCTCCCGACCATGATCGAGGCACTCCTCTGGAAACAGGACTTTGCGGCGGCCGATTTCTACTGCAAGCGCCTGCGGTTCGACTCCGAGCGTGTGGGCCATCGCGTCGGAGCGCTGCTCGCCGAAGTCGGAGAGGCCATGGGCGCCATGCTGCGCGGAACCACCCAACCGCTGCTCGATCGGGTGCTCGCCGCGGCCGACCAGATCGAATCGATCCCGTTCCCCTTCGACGGCGCCCGCCTCAGGCTGGAGATCGCGCGTCGTTACGTCGAGATCGGTGATCGCGAAAGTGCAATCCGCCAGCTAATCTCGCCTTCGAAGTGCTGTCGCGACTCGGCGCCACGAGCGAGATCGAGCGCGCC
>DATHJR010000020.1:0-4331 GCA_035286525.1 Gemmatimonadaceae bacterium
ATCACCATCGGGAGCGTGATGTACGGGCCGCCATCCTCGGGCCAGCAGGTGATGATGGGAAGCTTCGAGAGATCGATGTCCGCGCCCTTCCACACGATCGCCTGCGAAGGCGCGGCGCCGCCCTTCACGCGCGGTGGATACTTCCCGATCTCGAGCAGCTTGGGCAGCATCGACAGCTTCCCAATGAGCCCGTCCGGCACCTTCATCTGCACGAGCTCCGTGATGCGCGCGCCGATCTCGTCGAGGTCGCTCACGCCAAGTGAGAGCGCCATCCGCTTCATCGAGCCGAAGAGATTGATCGCGACGGGATAGGCCGAGCGCGAGCCGTCGCGGAGCGTCACGTTCTCGAAGAGGAGGGCCGGTCCGCCGTTAGGGCTCTTCATCACGCGGTCCGCGATCTCGCAGAGCTCGAGCTCGGCGCGCACGGGATGCGTCACGCGCGCGAGCTCGCCGATCGCGTCGATCTGCGCGATGAAATCGGCGATTGTGTCGATGCTCATGCGGCGCGCTCGCCGTAGTGGAGCGCGGAGATGCCGAAGGTGAGCGGCTCCCACTTCACGTTGGCGATCCCCGCGTCGCGCATGCGCCCCGCGAGGGAGTCGCCGTCCGGGAAGTTGTCGACCGAGCCCGGGAGGTACTGGTACGCCGTTCTGTGCCCGCTCACGAGTCGTCCGATCACCGGCAGCACGTGGTGAAAATAGAAGTGGTAGGGCACTCGCACCGCGGCGGCGCGCGGCGTGGAGCAGTCGAGCACCACGATCCGTCCGCCGGGCGCCGTCACGCGCAGCATCTCGGCGAGTCCGGCGTCGAGGTCGTCGAAGTTGCGGGCGCCGAAGGCGACGATGATGCCTGCGCAGCTCGCATCGGCGAGCGGAAGACGGAGCGCGTCCGCGACCACGGGCCGAACCGCGAGCGAGCGCGACTTCGCCGCGCCGGCGCGGAGCATCGGCTCCGCGAAATCGGCCCCGATCACCTGTCCGGCGAACGCAGGCTCGCGCGCGATCGCCGCGCCGATGTCGAGCGTCCCCGCGCAGAGATCGACGTAGGTGCCGCGCGGATCGCGCTCCCACTTGAGCGCCGCAATCGCGCGCCGGCGCCAGCCGCGGTCGATGTTGGCGCTGAGCACGTGATTGAGGAAATCGTAGCGGGGCGCGATCTCCGAGAAGATTCGGCGCACGTACGCCCGCTTTGCGCGTCCGCCAGCGGCCGCGGAGAGTGCCTCCTCCTCCTCGGTTATGGTGGACATTCAGAGAAAAGTGCCGGAGGCTGATAGCGCGCGCAAGCGTACGCGCTGGCTCCGCTTCGGAGCGCGGCTTACCTTTTACGCGACGAGCGGGTTCGTGCGCGCTGTCTCTTTCACGTGATGAATGGCCCTCGCTCTCGATCTCCGTAACCTTCCGGATGCCGATGTCGCCGCGCTGGCGAAAGAAGGGCGCGAGCCGGCCTTTCGGGAGTTGGTTCGGCGATATGAGCGGCCCGTCTTCTCGCTGATCTTCCGGATGGTGCGGGACCGGGAAATGGCCGAGGACCTGGCGCAGGACACCTTCATCAAGGTGCTCAACAACATCGATCGCTACCGGCCCGAGTTCAAGCTTTCGAGCTGGCTGTTCAAGATCGCGAACAACGTCACCATCGATCACCTGCGCCGGCGCCAACTCGCCACGGTCAGCCTCGACGGGTCCCCTCACGCGGCCACCGCTGCGGAGGCCCAGGCAACTTCGCTCGACGTCGAATCCCGCGGTCAGTCTGCGCTCGAGGCGATCGAGTCCCGTGAGCTTGGAAGCGCGATCGAGCAGGCGATAGGCCGGCTCCGCCCCGAATACCGCTCCTGCATCCTCCTCCGGCACGTCGAGGGGCGTTCCTACGAAGAGATCGCCGCCACGCTCGATCTCCCCCTCGGCACCGTGAAAACCTATATCCACCGCGCCCGTCACGAGCTCCGCGAGGCGCTGGAGGACCTGCGCGAATGACCCCCTCAAACCCCCGGTTCAACACCGCTGAAACCAGCCCCCGGCAGCGCCCGTACGAACCAGTGGAGGAATAGTGGAACGACACCTACTGCCTGAAGAGATCGACCTGCTGCTCGACGGCGAGGTCGGATTCGGAACACCGCCGCTGAAGGCGCACGTCCGGAACTGTGCCGCGTGCGGCCACGAGCTGGAGACCGCGCGTGAGCTCGTCCGCCAGCTCGAGCATCTGCCGCACATCGCCCCGTCGCCGCTGTTCGCGAGCAGGGTGCTCTCGCGTGTGCAGCTGTTCGTGCCCTGGCACGTGGCCCTGCTCGATTCCGTGCGCGGGTTCGTTCCGCAATCACGCGCACTTCGCGTTGCCGCGGCGGCCATGTTCGCGATCGTGGCGACCGCACTCACGGTGATGTCGGTGTGGGTATTCACGCGTATCGACGCGGTAATGTTCGCCGCCGATCTCGTGCTCGAGCGCGTGCGAAGTGCCGCGTTCGGCGCCGTCGGCAGCGGAATGTCCGCGCTCTTCGGCGAGGCGGCGCGACCGTTGCTCGCCGGCGGTGCAATGGGGCTCGCGATGGCTGCGCTCCTGTTGCTCGTCACCGGTGCGGCCGCTGCGACGATGATTCGTGTGGCGGCCGTTCGCGCGCGCGGCCGCTAGCATGCGCCGCGCGCGGCGCATCGCGATCGCGCTGCTGCTCGCCGCGGTCGCCTCCACGCGCCTCGAAGCGCAGCGCAGCGCCGATTCGTCTCGAGCGTCGGACCCCGTCGCCGCCGCGCTGGACTCTCTCCACCGCGACGCGAATGGATTGTCGCTCAACCGGTCCGCGATCAGCGAGAGCGAGCGCACCGTCGAAGCCACCCAGCACGTCACCGGCGACGTCGGAAGCTGGCACGGCCCGCTCGAGATCCGCGGCACCGTCGACGGAAACGCCGTCTCCATCGGAAGCGACGTCGTGCTCCTCCCCGGCGGCCACGTGCGCGGCGACGCCGTGTCGGTAGGCGGACAGGTGCGGATGGCTGGCGGTACCGTCGACGGCGAATCGCGGTCGATCAGCGCATTCAGCGTCGGACCCATCGCGGAAGCGCGCCTAACGCCCGCGCAGGCGCTCCGGCGTTCGCTCTCGCTCGCCGTCGCGTGCTACCTGATTCTCGTCGCGATGGCGCTCGCGGTCGCGATCGGCGCGCGCACCCATCTCGAGTCAATTGCGGCCACGATCCGCACGGATTTCTCGCGCGCGTTCCTCTTCGGCCTTCTCGGCGAGATCGCGATCGTGCCACTGTTCGTGCTCACGATGGTCGCTCTCGCGATCACGATCGTCGGCGTCCTGCTCATACCGTTCGCCGCCGTGGCCTACGCGCTGGCGGTATTGGGCGCGCTCGACCTGGGATTTCTCGCGATGTCGCTCCTGGTGGGTGATGCATCGATGCGCGGCGAGAGCTACGTGCGTGATCCGCGGCCGATCGTCAGCCATCTGATCGTGGGGCTGTCGATTTTCCTGGTGCTCTGGCTGCTCGCGGGCGGAGCGGAGTTCATGGGACTCGCCGGGAGCGTGCTGCGACTGCTCGCCTTCCTCTGCACGTGGATCGCGGCAACCGTTGGCCTGGGCGCCACGATCATCACGCGCGCCGGAACACGCTCGGCCACGAACATTCCGCACGCAGCCGCACCGCCCGTGGAAGAAGCCGCGTGGCAAACGCCCACGCCGGTTTCCGGTGTCGCGGCCGCGCGCCGCCCGACGCCGGCAGCCAGGGCGAGCGAACGATGAGGACACTCATGTTCGCGCTCGTGTCGCTGTTTGCACTCGGCGGCGGCAACGATGCGCCGGCCTGGCGGTCGCTCGCCGTGAGCCGCCCACGCGGCAGTGCAGACAGCCTGCACGTTCGGGTTCGCTACGATGCGGGCACGTTCACGCTTGGCGCCGCGCCGGCGCCGCTGCTGTACGACGCGAAGGCGAGATTCGACGGCAACTTCCAACGCGTCTCGCGAAGCTACGACACGGCGTCTCACACATTGCGTATCGGCCTCGACAGCTCGACTATGGAAGCGTCGGCGCGCCATTCGAACCGCAAGCGGAGCGACGAAGGCCGTCTCGATCTCGCCCTCGCCGCCGGCTTGCCCGTGGACCTCGATCTCGATCTGGGTACCACGCGCGCGGTACTCGATCTCAGCTCGCTCTGGATAGATGCCGTGCGCGTGGCCTCCGGTGCCACCGAGACCGAGCTTACCTTCGGCAGCGCGAACCCGAAGCCGATGCGCGACCTGTCCGTGGATGCGGGCGTCGGAAGCATCACGATCCACGATCTGGGGAACGCCCGAGCCGCGCACGCGACGATCGCGAGCACGGTGAGCAGCGTCGATCTCGATCT
>DATHJR010000021.1:0-8394 GCA_035286525.1 Gemmatimonadaceae bacterium
GGGGGGGGCCCCCCAGCCGTTGCTACCGCTGCAACCGGCATCGCAGCCACAACCGGCGGCGCACCGGCCGGCGCGCCCGCGCCGGCCGACGCATACGCCGCCCTATCGGTCTCCAGGCGCGCGACAACGGTCTGCACCGCCACCGTCTGCCCCTGCGCCACCAGAATCTCCGCGAGGATCCCCGCGGCGGGAGCCGGGATCTCCGCGTCCACCTTGTCCGTGGAAATCTCGAAGATCGGCTCGTCGCGCTTTACCTCGTCCCCAACCGCCTTGAGCCATCGCGAGAGCGTACCCTCGGCAATCGACTCGCCCATCTGCGGCATAATCACATCCATCCGAGCCACGGATCACCCTCGCTGTGAATGTCGATACGCGGCGTCGCTCTGCCAGAGCCGCCACACCAGAATCCCCGGGAGGATCAACAGCCCCACCACCGAACCGACCTGCAGGTACGGCTCAAAGTTACACGCCGGGAAACCTTCGGCGGGCGTACACCTGTTGAAACCGCCCACCGCCTTCGCCACCGCCACCCCGAGCATCCCTCCCGAAAAGTACCCGACAAGGGCGAACGGGAGCGCCACCAGATACCGCCACCGGCTCGGCGGCGTCTCGTCGGGATCCTGCCTGGCCGTCATGCTCAATACGCGGCCAGCCGTCGCGCGACCGACACGATGTCCGCCACCTGCGGCAGCACGTAGTCCTCGAGCGGTGGGGCAAACGGGAGCGGCACATCCGCGGCGGTGACGCGCAGGATCGGCGCGTCCAGCCACTCGAATGCATGCTCGTTGATGCGCGCCGTGATCTCGCCGGCGACGCCGCCCGTGCGCGTGTCCTCGTGGACGATCAGCACGCGATTCGTCTTTTTCACGGTCGCGACGATCGCCTCGTCATCCATCGGCAGCAGCGTGCGAAGATCGAGTACCTCCACGGACAGCCCGTCCTCCTTCGCCAGCTGCGCAGCCGCCTCGAGTGCCTTCCACACCGTGGCAGCGTACGTGATGATCGACAGGTCCGTTCCCTCTCGTGCGATGCGTGCCTTGCCGATCGGCACGACGTGATCGCCGGTGGGCATCTCTTCCTTGATGCGACGGTAGAGATACTTGTGCTCGAAAAAAAGTACCGGATCGTCGTCGCGGATCGCGGCCTTGAGCAGCCCCTTGGCGTCCGATGCCGTTGCAGGATAGACGATCTTGAGTCCGGGCGTGTGCAGAAACGCGGCTTCCGGATTCTGGGAGTGAAACGGACCGCCGCGCACGTAGCCGCCGGACGGTCCGCGCACCACCAGCGGGCACGGAAGAAAGGCGCGATAGCGCGCGGTCGCGATGTAGTTGGTGAGTATGTCGTACGCGCACGAGATGAAGTCGATGAACTGCATCTCGACAACCGGGCGCATCCCCATGTGCGACGCGCCAGCCGCGGCGCCGACGAAGCCCGCCTCGGAAATCGGCGTGTCGATCACCCGCTGCTCGCCGTACTTCGCCATCAGCCCATCGGTGACCTTGAATGCACCGCCGTACGCACCGATATCCTCGCCCATACAGAAGACGTTGCTGTCGCGCTCCATCTCCTCGAAGAGCGCCTCGCGAATCGCTTCGAGATACGTGATCTCAGCCATTGAACGTCCCCCAGCCCGCCGCGCGTTCGTTTTTCTCCACCGCGGAGCGGACGCCCGCGCGATACCAGAGTGGTTCCACCGACGCCGGATCCGCGTACACACCATACAGCGCGTCCGTCGGCTCGGCAGCCGGCGACTGCTCGGCCAGATCGGTGGCCTGATCAATTTCCGCGATCACTCGGGCATCGATCGCGTCGAGCTCCTTCCTCTCGATCTGTAGCTCCTCGAGCAGCACGCGCACGTAGCGGTCGATGGGATCGTTCTCCTTTTCCCAGCGCTCGATCTCGCCGCTGGGGACATACGACTGATTGTCGTGCTCCGCGTGCCCCTTTCGGCGGTAGGTCATCAGCTCGATCAGCGAGACGCCCCCACCACGTCGCGCGCGATCGACGGCTTCGCGCGTCACGTCGTACGTCGCGAGCACGTCGTTGCCGTCCGCGCGCACGCCGGGAATCCCGTACGCCATCGCCTTGTCCTTGAACTCCTTCACCGCGCTCTGTTTCGTATTCGGCGTGGAGTACGCGTAGCCATTGTTCTCGACGATCACGACGAGTGGGCACCGCTGCACCGCAGCGAAGTTGATTCCTTCATGGAACGCGCCCGTCGATGTTGCGCCGTCGCCGACGTACACCATGCCCACACGCGATTCCGCGCGCAGCTTGAACGAGAGCGTCACGCCCGCCATCACCGGCACCATGTCGCCCAGGTGCGAGATCTGGCCGACGAAGCCGCGCACGGTGTCGCCGAAGTGAATGTTCAGCTCGCGTCCGCGCGTCGGCGAATCGCCCTTGGCCATGTACTGACGGATGATCTCGAGCGGCTGCGCGCCCTGCACGAGCATCGAGCCGAGATTTCGGATGAGAGGGCTGAGGATGTCGCCCTTGGCGCGATCGAGCGCGAAGGCGCTGCCTACCGCGTCCGCCTCCTGCCCCAGCGAGCGAAAGAGTCCGCCCACGACCTTCGTCTGCCGGTAGAGATTCACGAGCCGCTCCTCGAGCGAGCGCGTGAGGCGCATCCAGTAATAGAGCTCGACTTTCTGTTCGAGCGTCAGCGCATCGGACGGTCGCGATGGCGCGCGCGACGCAGTGCGAGTAGCCATCAGTACGCCGCCGCGAGCTTGTGCGCCGGATCGGCCTCGCGATGCACCAGCACGAAGAAGCGCTTCACGTTTCGATCGAGCCGGCTCTCGCCCGCCTGATCCGTGACCGCCTCGACGAACGTGTAGTGACCGCCTTCCGGACGCGGGCTGATCTGGACGGTGCCCAGCGGCCCCGAGAACGTGCGTGTGCGCGCCGTGGCGGGCGAGCTCGTCAAGCCGATCGTCGGGAAAAATCTGTCCGCGAGCGCGAGCACCTCGTCGACACCCAGGTGCGTTCGATGAAAGTGTTGCATCAGGTCAGTGAGTGGCCGGCCGTTCGGGTAGAACCTGCTGATACCACGTGTCGACTTTCTCGAGCGACTGCGTGGAATCCTTTCGAAACTGAAGGGCGAGTCCCCAATTGTTCGCGACGACGAACTGCAGGTTGGCGGTGTACGTGCCTGGCGCCGGACCCGGCGTGAAGCTGTCCCACACCTTCCCGCTCGCATCCTCCGTGTTGCCATAGATGATGCCCTCGCCGCCCTCGATGGGCTGCGAGGTATTCTTGTCGCGCACGCGAATCTTGTAGACGGTCTTCTCGCGCGCGTGAGGCGGCGACGGATCGCTCGTGATGCCGAACGAGTAGTGCTCGGTGAACGCGCGATATTCCGTCGTGTTCGGCCCCGCCTTGGGGCCGCATGCGGCGAGCGACCCCAAGGAGATCGCGAGACCAGCCGAGACTACGAGCGCGTGCCTCACGACGAGTAGTATTCCACGCCCAAATGCGTGATCTGATCCTCGCCCATGTAATGCCGCAGCGTGTTCTTCAGCTTCGTCTGCTGGATGAACAGATCGTGCTCGGGCTGGAGACCGGCAGCCGCCATCGGGCTCTTGAAGTAGAACGAGAGCCACTCCTGGATGCCCTTCATTCCGGCGCGGTGCGCGAAGTCCATGAACAGCGCGAGATCGAGGACGATCGGCGCGGCGAGAATAGAGTCGCGGCAGAGGAAGTTGATCTTGATCTGCATCGGGTAACCCATCCACCCGACGATGTCGATGTTGTCCCAACCTTCCTTGTTGTCGCCCCGCGGAGGATAGTAGTTGATCCGCACCACGTGCGTGAAATCCTTGTACAGGTCCGGATACTTCTCGGGCTGCAGGATGTTGTGCAACACGCTGAGCTTCGACTCTTCCTTCGTCTTGAACGAAGCCGGATCGTCGAGCACCTCGCCGTCGCGATTGCCGAGGATGTTCGTGGAATACCAACCCGCGAGTCCCAGCATCCGCGCCTTGAGCCCCGGCGCGATGACGGTTTTCATCCACGTCTGCCCGGTCTTGAAATCCTTGCCCATGATCGGCACGCCCTTGTCGTTGGCGAGCTGAATCAGCGCGGGCGTGTCCACCGCGAGATTCGGCGCGCCATTCGCGTACGGCACTCCTTCCATGATCGCCGCATAGGCGTACAGCATCGACGGCGAGATCGCGTCGTCGTTGCGCTCCATCGCCTTCTCGAACTGGTCGATCGTTGCGTGCTGCGGACCGGGTTTGATGAAGATCTCGGTGGACGCGCACCACACGATGACGACGCGGTCGAGCTTGTGCTTCGCCTTGAAATCACGAATGTCCTGGCGCAGCTGCTCGGCCAGATCGCGCTTGGTTTTCCCCTTCTTCACGTTCGTGCCGTTGATGCGCGTCACGTACTTGTTGTCGAACACCGCCGGCATCGGCTTGATCGCCGCGAGAAAATCCGCGACCTGGGCGAGATGCTTTTCCTCGAGCACCCCCGCCTTGCGCGCGGCCGTGAGCGCGTCGTCGGGGATGGGATCCCAGGCGCCGAAGACGATGCTGTCCAGGCCAGCTAGCGGAACGAAGTCCTTGATGAGCGGCGAGCGCTGCTCCGTGCGCTTACCAAGGCGAATCGTCGCCATCTGAGTGAGTGAGCCGATCGGCTTCGAGTGCCCCTTCCGGATGCTCTCGACACCGGCCATGAACGTTGTCGCCACCGCGCCGAGTCCCGGGGTGAGTACACCCAGGCGGCCAGCAGCCGGACGAATTGCGGGCTTGTCGCCCGCGGGGCGCCCACTCCCCGAGGTCGTACCCTGCACGACTTATTCTCCTTTCGCGATGAACCGCCGCTGCGAGCGTGCCCCGAGGGGTCGCGCTCGCGTCGTGTCGTGCAGCACGCGTACCGGCCCCGCGGGCTCCGTCTGCAGCCCCTGATGCACGGCCTTGACGCGCTGCGCCGCGGTGATCCACGCGGTAACGGTCAACAAAACGATGATTGCGATCAGAACCAGCCCATGAAACGCCAAACCGAAAAACGCCTGCGGTGCCGACAGCAACACCACGCGCTCGGGACGCTGCAGAATTCCCACGCGCGCATCGATCCCGAGCGCCTCCGCCCGCGCCCGCGTGTACGAGGTCAGGAACGACCCCACAAGCGCCAGCACGCACACGCCGACCATCGGCACTCCCCACCACTCCGAGCGCGTCGCGAAAAACACGGCGAGCCCGCCCAGCACGAACCCATCGGCCACCCGGTCGAGCGTCGAATCGTAAAACGCGCCGAATACGGAGCTTCGCCCTGTCCGACGCGCCACCATCCCATCCAGCACGTCGAAGAGCGCCGTTACGCCCAGGAGCCACCCGCCGAGCCTGATGCGGCCGAGCGCGTACAACACGCCGCCCGCGATCGTGCACAGCGCGCCAACCGTCGTAATCGTGTTCGGATGAATGTCGAAGCGAACCAACCCGTCCGCCACCGGTTCGATGAGGCGCAGGTATCCAGCTTTCAGCCAGTCCGGCAGTAGTTTCATCCGTTCCCACGCGGCGCCTCTGGCACCGCTGTCCCCGCACGTGCGACGAGCCGGAGGGGGATGCTCCGGCCCGTTAAGTTATCCCGTCGTAACATGCGGAGCAACCCGCGTTTACGCGCTCATCAGGGGACGGTCCAGTCGGTGCTCGACGTGAGCGACACGTTGTCTTTCGTGTACGTGCGCGAGCCATCCGCCGTGCGCGCCTTGAGCGTGACCGAGCTCCCCGACGATACGCCGGATACCGTCAGCGTTTTCTCGCTGTTCGCAGCGACCTGTCCGATGAAAACATCGCTGCCGCTCGCCGTCACGTAGGCATTCACGGCCTGGCTCGCGTTGTTGGTGAGGTGCACGGCCATGCCGCTCGCGGGCGATGGAGCGCTGCCGACTTCGACCTTGCGTGAACATGCGACAAGCGAGGCTGCGAGAAGGACCGCGGTAATCATTCGCATCTGGAACTCCTGTGTTCGGGACAAGTGATCCACGCCACCCGTGCAAGGTGCGTGCTGAGCCGTCGGAAATCGTACATCTCGCGGCAGATTGCAGTCGATGTGCGCGGTCACGATATTCCCTCGATCGACGGCGGAGCGTTCGCGAGAGCGTCCGGCCAGCACCATCTGCGCACCGCAATCCCCTCTTCCGCGAGACATGGCCTCGACCGCAGATGACCGCCCCGATGCAGGCTTCGCGTGGACGGCCGCGGAGACTCGACGGGTCGGCCTCGTTGTGGCCGACTGGATCGCGACCTACCTCGCCTCGCTCCCGTCCGCGCCGGTGTTCGAGCCGGTGCCGAACCAGTCCGCGTCCGCCTTCATCGCCGCTCCGGTTCCCGAGCTCGGCGAGAGCGTCGATGCGATTCTTCGCCGCTTCGCGACCGAGATCGGACGCTACCCGTTCGGCAACGGACACCCGCGCTTCTCCGCGTGGGTGAACTCGCCTCCCGCAACGATCGGCGTGTTCGCGCAGGCACTCGCGGCCGCGATGAACCCGAGCGTCGCCGGCGGAAATCACGCCGCCGTGTGGGTGGAGCGAGAGGTCATCCAGTGGTTCAAATCGATCTTCGGCTTCCCGCCCGCGAGCATGGGATTGCTCGTGAGTGGAAGCTCGGCCGCCGCCATCACGGGACTCGCGGTCGCACGTCACGCGGCCGCATCGCGACGCGGATGGGACATGCGGAGCGCGGGCGCCCACATCGTGGATGCGAACGGTAAGCCCGTGCGCATGCTGATCTACGAGACCGCCGAGGCACATTCGTGTCATCAGAAAGCGGTCGAGCTGCTCGGACTCGGCAGCTCGGCGATTCGCATCGTCCCGAGCGATGAGGCACTGCGCATGAAAGCGGATGCCCTCGACACGATGCTCGCCGAGGACATCGCTGCGGGCGCGCTGGCGGTAGCGGTCATCGCGAGCGCGGGAACGGTCAACACCGGCGCCATCGACCCTTTGAACGCGATCGCGGATATGTGCGAGAAGCACGGCGTGTGGTTGCACGTCGATGGCGGTTACGGCGCGCCGGCGATGCTCACCAGCGAGTTTCGACCGCAGCTCGCAGCGATCGGCCGCGCCGACAGCGTTGGCATCGATGCGCACAAGTGGATGTACGTCCCGGTCGATGCCGGCGTGGTGCTCGTGCGCGACGCGACGCTCATGCGCGACACCTTCAGCCTCGTGCCTCCGTACCTTCGCAGCGATGACGACCAGCACGGTGTGCACGGGCCGCCCTGGCTCAGCGAGTACGGCTCCGAGCAGACGCGCCCGTTCCGTGCGCTCAAGGTGTGGATGGCGCTTCGCTACTTCGGAACGTCGGGATACGCCTCGCTCATCGAGCACGACATCGCGATGGCGCGGCGCCTCGCGGATCTCGTGCTCGAGACTCCCGGGTTCGAGCTCTGGCAGCCGCAGGGACTGAGCATCGTGTGCTTCCGCGCCGTCCCCCCGTCACTGCGCGGAGACGACGCGGCCATCGATGCGCTCAACCAGCGCGTGCTTGCCTCGCTGCAGCTTGGCGGCAAGGCATTTCTCTCGAGTACCGTGCTGCGCGGCCGGACGTGGCTGCGCTCGTGCATCGTGAATCCCGGGACGATGCCCGAGGACATTGATGCCGTGTTCGCCGCGGTGCGCGGCTACTTGTAGAGACGATACCTCTTCGTAGCCAGCTGGAACGCGATCGCCTTTGGCATTGTGGCATCGATCATGGAATCCGGATCCGCGCCCCTCGCGAACGCCTCCTGGGCGCCGGGCACTCCGTACAACTGCTCGAATCCCTTGACCTGGAAGCGCACCGAATCGCCATTGGTCGAGATGATGGCCCAAAGGAGCGACGCGCCGAGCCGCGCGGTGTTCAACCGCTCGCGATCGGTGAGGATGATGTGGATGCCATGCACGCTCACGCCGCCGTACTTGTCATCGCCGGGATGAACGGGTGTGAAGCGCTCCACCTCGAATTTCACGCCAGGAAGACTGTGCGTTTTGAGCAGATCGACGGCCTTGGCGGCGTTGAGCCAGGGTGCGCCGACGTGCTGGAATGCCTCGGGCGTGCCTCGGCCGACGGAGATATTCGTCGCCTCGAGCCACACGACGCCGGGATAGAGGGTGGCGCTCGTGAGGTTCGGCATGTTCGGCGACGGCTTGATCCACGGCAGCTTCGTCTGATCGAACCAGTCGACGCGACGCCACCCGGTCACCGGGATCACCTTCAGATCCGCGTGCAGCGCCAGCACGTCGTTGTAGAACAGCGCGAGCTCGCCCATCGTCAATCCGTGGCGCATCGGAATCGGATAGATGGCCGTGGGGGTGGCGGCGCGCTCGGCGCTGTGGCTCCCCGCGTACGCGTACGCCGTGTCGAGCATCGGGCCTTCGACGTGCTCGCCGGTGATCGGGTTCGGTCG
>DATHJR010000022.1:0-2312 GCA_035286525.1 Gemmatimonadaceae bacterium
CCGCTCGCCACCAGCGCCGAGAGCAGAGCCGATGCGCCGGGAATGGGCACGACGCGCACCGACGCCCCGATCGCCGCGGCTACCAGCCGCGCGCCAGGGTCGGAGAGCAGCGGCGTGCCCGCATCGGAGATGAGCGCCATCGACTCCCCAGCGATCAACCGCGTGACCAGCGCATCGGCCGTGCGCGCCTCGTTGTGCTCGTGATACGAGAGCAGAGGCGTATCGATTTCGAATCGCTGCAGCAGCGGGCGCGAATGCCGCGTGTCTTCCGCCAGCACCAGGGCGACGCTGCGCAACGTCTCGATCGCGCGCGCCGACAGGTCGCCGAGGTTGCCAATTGGGGTCGAGACGATGTACAGCGTGCCCGGCGCGTCGCTTATCTGCACACACGCTCCAAGAAAAAGCGGGTCCGCGCGCAGAGATGCGCCGGACCCGCAAAGTGCAGCCTCGTGCCGCCGCGTGGAAGCGGCGGCGACGATCAGGCGGTTGTCGCGCTCGGAGCGGCCGCGGGTGCCGCGAGGTGCAGCTTCAACTTCGCGTCATAGTCGCGCTTCGGGTGCGCGCCGAGGATCGTCTCCACCACCTTGCCGTTCTTGAAGAACAACACGAGTGGGATGGACCGGACGTTGAATCGGATTGCCGACCTCTGATTGGAGTCGACATCCACCTTCGCAACCTTGACCTTGCCCGCGTACTCGACCGCCAGCTCGTCGAGCACTGGTCCGATCATGCGACAGGGCCCACACCACGCCGCCCAGAAATCGACGACGACGAGGCCCTCACTCTTCTCTACTTCCTTCTCGAACGTGGCATCTGTTACCGCCAACGCATTCGACATGCTCCAACCTCCACAGCGGGCCTCGCGAGAGCGCCGCCCCACGTTAAATTAGTGCGCTCACACCATATAGGGAGCGCGATTCTCATGCCACCCACCGCTCGTCGTGGAGCGCGCATCGCACACATTGGAATCGCCGTGCGCGCGATCGACGAGATGCTTCCGTTCTATCGTGATCTGATCGGCCTCGACGATCATCCGCTCGAGGATTCCGATGGTGCTCGCATCGCTGGCCTTGCCGCCGGACCACAGCTCGTTGAGCTGCTCGAGCCGCTCTCTCCCGATTCCCCGATCGCGAAATTTCTCGCGCGACGCGGGCCCGGTATCCATCACATTTGCTTTGCCGTTGAAAATCTGGACGACACCCTCGCCCGTTGCCGGGACAAGGGGGTGCGCCTGATCGATGACACTCCGCGCATTGGAGCGGACGGAAAGCGAATCGCCTTTCTCCACCCCGCTTCCACCGGCGGTGTGCTCATCGAGCTCACGGAAGACTAACGCGTGCGTTCGCCCGCGCGTTCCCGTTTTTCAGCGCTTCTGCTGGCGCGAGCAGAGGTCCTGGAGCGGGGCCAGCTGGACGTCCAGTACGTACCACCGTTCCGAAGGTCCCTGTACGACCGTGATCTTCGTTTCCCGCGTCTGCGATTCGCGAGAAAGCTGCACGGTGTAATCGTGCTCGCCGGGCTTCGGCGTCATGTCCGCACCGATCTCGAACCTGTCGTGCGTGAGATAACACATCATTGTGAGCTCGCGCTTCTCGAGTTGCGAGCGGTCGACGATGTCGCGGGCCGCCCCGCGCTCACTGCCCCACACCGACGAGAAGGCCTGAAGGTCCTGGGCGCGCGCCGCGGCGAGAAACTGCTCCACGGCGAGTCGCGGTGCCGGCGCTCCGGTCATCTGCGAGCGCGACCCTCCGCCGCCTCCGCCCCCTCCGCCGCTACTGCATGCGGCAAGGGCGATCATCACGCCGGCCGCGATCGTGCTCACCTTTAAGCAATTCACCGAATTCTCCGCTGTCGTCGTGGGCGAACCTAACAACGCGTGGCCATGCCAGCAACTCACCAGCGCCTATATATAAACGTCGACCATGTCGCGACGCTTCGCCAGGCGCGACGCACCGACGAGCCGGATCCCGTCGCCGCGGCCGCGCTCTGCGAGGATGCCGGTGCCGAGGGGATCACGGCCCATCTGCGCGAAGACCGCCGGCACATGCAGGACGACGACATCATCCAACTCGCAAGCACGGTCCGCACAGTGTTCAATCTCGAGATGGCGCTCACCGAAGAGATGCTCGCCATCGCCGAGCGCCTGCGTCCGTATCAGGTCACACTGGTACCCGAGCGACGTGAAGAGGTGACGACCGAGGGCGGGCTCGATGTTGCGCGCGAACCGGGAAAGCTCCGCGATGGACTCGCGCTGTTGAAACGCGCGGGGGTGCGTACGAGTCTATTCATCGATCCGCATGCCGGTGCGGTCC
>DATHJR010000023.1:0-3653 GCA_035286525.1 Gemmatimonadaceae bacterium
GACGATGTAGATGTTGACGCCGGCACCGGTTGCGCCGTACGCAAAAGCGCCGTTGAGCGGCACGGAGTGCTGGTCGAGGCGATCGAGCGCCCAACCCATTCCTGTTTCCGTCCCGAGCTGATGTACGAAGCGATCCTGGACGACGCTCTCGACGTCGGGATCGTTGCGCAGGCTGTCGGCATCTTCATCGGTGACGGCGGCCGAGAAGCCGTGTATGGCGGTTCCGAAGTGCTGGTCCATCGTGAGCGTCTTGCTGAGCGAATGACGATGCACGAGCGCCTCGGAAGAAGGCGCGCTGGATTTCAGAACGACGATGTAATGGCCCGCCCAGACATCGCCCGAGGGAGCGGTGGCGGCGGAGGCACGGGAGGCAACTGGCTGCGATGCTGTCGGAGCGGTGGCGTCGCTGCAAGCAGCGATGGAAAGGATGCCACAGCATCCGGCGAGGAGGCGTTTCATCGTGGGACTCCTTGGAATAAGGGTCCGCGCGACAGCCCGACTAGCTTGGCATCTCAGAGGATGCGGTAGCCTCGTAGCTTTGCGTCACCGTCTTTAGACGGTTTTGCCCTCGTCACTAAACCGTCGGCTCAGTAACCGTGCGAGGTACATAAGGGACAGAGCACACAGCGAACGCTTGCGCATGGGACAAGACATGCGAACGTGGCAACGACTACGGGGTGTTCAACATCCGGCACAGGAGGGCCGGCCCCCAGATTAGCATTGCCAAAGAAGAAAGCCAGCGAGGAACGGTGCCGTGAATCACAACTGACTGAGCGGCCAGACAAAATGGCCGAGCAAGCTCACCTGTTGTATTCACTCGGTAGACGGATCAGTACACGCATGAGTAAAACCTCACCCGCAGAGTCCGCTCTACGACCTTCATTTCGTTGTTTGCGAGCGCCGGCGCGCTAGAGCGTTCGCTGCTTTCTCGCCCTCGAAAGTCGCTCGGCTTCCGCCGCCCGCCACTCCGCGATCTTTCGGTGATCGCCCGACATCAGTACCTCGGGCACGCGCTGTCCGCGATACTCCGCGGGACGCGTATAGCTGGGTGCGCTCAGCTCGCTACCATTCCAGAATGAATCCGTGCGCGCGCTCTCGAGATCGGACATCGCGCCCGGAAGGAGCCGAGCGGTCGCGTCGATGATCGCCAACGCTGCGGTCTCTCCTCCGCTCAGCACGAACTCTCCGAGGGAGAGCTCCTCCGTGGCCAGATGGTCCGCGACGCGCTGGTCGACGTCCTTGTAGTGGCCGCACAGAATGGTGAGGTGCTCTTCGTTCGCGAACCGCACGGCGTCCGACTGGCTGAACGGGCGTCCTCTCGCCGACACGAGCACGACCGGCCCACTGGCGCCGATCGACTCCACCGCCTCGAAGAACGGCTCGGGTTTCATCACCATCCCGGCGCCGCCACCGAACGGGTAGTCGTCGACCGTGCGGTGGCGGTCGTGCGTGAAATCCCGCAGATCGATCACCTGGTAGCTCACGCTTCCAGCCGCAGCCGCCCGAGCCGGGATGCTCAAGCCGAGCGGCGCGGCGAAGAATTCGGGAAAGATCGTGACGATCGAAACCCGCAGCATCAGTCGAGCAGCCCGGGAGGCGGCGCGATCACGACGGTTCGATCCGCCCGCTTCACCTCGTGGATGAACACGTCGTTGAATGGAATCAGCACCGATCCCCCTCCCGGGTCGCGAGCCACGTCGAGTGCGATTCCCTGCGGGAGCTCGAACACACCCGTAACCGTCCCCACTCGCTCTCCGGATTCGAGCACCACCTGCATCCCCTCGAGCTCGTGCAGGTACACCTCGCCGTCCGCCGGCGGCTCCAGCTCGGCCGCGGGCGAGAAGAGATAGCGGTTGGTCCACCGCGAGGCCTCGTCGCGATCGCTCATCTCCTCGAAGCGCACGGCGAGCAATCCGTTGGCGTGCGGGCGCGTTTCGCGCACGGTGAGCTCCGGGGGATGCGGCAGCGGATCGCCGGATGCGTCACCGGCGAAAAGCACACGGCCGGCCGAAAAGACTTCGGCCGGCGCGTCGGTGATTGGCTCCACGATGATCTCACCCCGGAGCCCGTGCGATTTCCTCAACCGCCCGACGATGACCCACTCGGGCGCCGGCATGCTACTCCGCGGCGTTCTCGTTCACGGCCACCGCGCTTCCGCTGCGCCTGGCCGCCACGCGCGTCTCGTGACGCGCCTTGAGCACACCCGCCTTCCGGAGCAGCGAGCGCACGGTATCCGTTGGCTGCGCGCCGACATCGAGCCAGTAGTTGGCCCGCTCCGCGTCCACTTTCAAGCCACCCTCTGTGATGCGCGGGTTGTACTGACCGATCAACTCGATGAAGCGGCCATCGCGCGGGCTCTGCGCGTCGGCAATCACGATGCGATACACCGGGAGCTTCTTTCGTCCAACGCGGCGCAGGCGAATCTTGACCATTTCGTCTCTCCCAACAGAGTGTGCTATGGTACGCGGGCTCATCGCGCGATCCGGCAGATCCGGTGCGCACCCGGGTGTTGCGTCAAAGCTAACTCAGCGGCCGCCCATGCGGGGTGGCATCATCCCCGGCGGCATACCGGGAAACTGCATTCGGCCGCCGCCGCCCTTCCCCATTTTCTTCATCATTTTCTGCATCTCGCGGAACTGTTCGAGCAGGCGATTCACCTCGCTCACGGGGCGTCCGCACCCCTTCGAGATGCGCGACCTGCGCGAGCCGGTGAGGATCCCCGGATTCTTCCGCTCCTCCTTCGTCATCGAGAGCACGATCGCCTCGATGTGTTTCATGCGCTTCGGATCGATGTTCGCCTGCTTGAGCATCTTTGCGTTCACGCCCGGGAGCAACTTGAGCACCCCCTCCAGCGGGCCGAGCTTCTGCATCTGTCGCATGCTCGTGAGGAAGTCCTCGAGATCGAGCCCTTCCTTCTTGACCTTCTTCTCGAGCCTCTTCGACTCCTCTTCGTCGAACGACTCCTGCGCCTTCTCGACCAGCGAGACGATGTCTCCCATCTGGAGAATTCGTCCCGCCATGCGCTCGGGGTGGAACTCCTCGAGCGCGTCGATCTTCTCGCCAACGCCGATGTACTTGATTGGCTTCTTCGTGACACCGTAGATCGAGAGCGCCGCACCGCCGCGCGCGTCGCCGTCCATCTTCGTGAGCACGACGCCGGTGATACCGAGCGCGTCGTCGAACCCCTTCGCGATCTTGACGGCGTCCTGCCCGGTCATTCCGTCGGCGACGAAGAGGATCTCATCGGGCTTCACCGCATCCTTCAGGCGGCGAAGCTCGTTCATCATCTCTTCGTCGATCTGCAACCGGCCCGCGGTATCGATGATCACGACGCGATCGCGCCCGCGGCGCCCCTCCTCGATGCCGCGCTTCGCGATCTTGACGACGTCCTTGTTGTCGCGGTCGAGGTACACCGGCACGTCGATCTGCTTCGCGAGCGTCTCGAGCTGGTCGATCGCGGCAGGCCTGTACACGTCCGCGGCAACGAGTCGCGGTGGCTTTCCCTCCGCCTTCAGCTTGCGTGCGAGCTTGGCGGCCGTGGTCGTCTTTCCGGAGCCCTGGAGCCCCACCATGAGCACGACGCCGGGTGGGACGGTGCCGATGCGAAGCCCCTCTCGACGTTCGCCCAGCATGGCGGCCAGCTCGTCGTGGAT
>DATHJR010000024.1:0-5774 GCA_035286525.1 Gemmatimonadaceae bacterium
GAAGCTGGATGTCCGGCCACGCGTCCAGCAGCAACTCGAGCCGCTTCACCGGATGGAGGCGCGAGAAAAAGAGCACCGTGCGTGACTCCGCTGGAGCTCCCGGGTGAGCAGGGGACGAGTCCTCCAGCCACGGCGGCGGGATCACGTGGGCGCGCGCACCCCACGCGATGCTCTGCCACGCCGACTCGTCGCGCTCCACTGTGGTGGTGAAGTGCATCGCCGAAACGCGAATGAGATTCGGCTTGTCGAGCAGCGCCCGATACAGCTGCTTGAGCGCGCCTCGCCGGTGCTCGTAGGTGTAGCGGGACATCGTGCCGAATGGCCGAACGACCACCGGCCAGCCCTTCCGCACGCACGCCCGCGTGGCGAGGGAGCTCACCGGATTCAGAAGTCCGTGCACGTGCACGACATCGAATCGCGATCCGTTGGCGCGGATCCAATCATGCAACGCCGGCGAGGCGAGGAACGCTCCGCCGCCGAGGGTTCGGAACTCGTGCACCTCCGCCTCGGGAACCGCCCCGGCGAGCCACGTGTCGGATTCCGGCGGCCTTGGTGCCGCGATCGTCAGCTCGGCGCCCTGCTCGAGGGCCGCGCGGGCGAATGCGGCGAGCGAGTAGGTCGGACCTCCGTACGCGCGCGAGATGCTCGGCGCGACGTGCAGAATCTTCAATTCGGTTCGATACGCGGCAGGCTCGGCAGACGCGGCGACACGGTGAGTGCGTTGTGCTTCGCGAGTCCGGAGCGACTGATGGTGCGAAGAACCAACCAGAGCGACGCGCCGTTCAGGATCAGGCCCCCGAAGCCGAGGGAGAAATCGGACTCGATGTTGATCAGCGGAACCAGAATGACCACACCCACGAGCGAGTGGAGCGTGTCCTGCCCGGGGCTGTTCACCGTGCGCTGAAGCACGTAGTAGATGAAACCGACGAGACACATGCCGATGATCACACCCGCGATCCCGAAATTCGCGTAGAACTCGACGAGAAATGGAAGGTTGAGCGACGTACCGTAGTCGCCGGCGTCGATGTAGCCATACCGATGTCCGAAGGCCTGTCCGAGCTCCTTCGTCGGCTTGTCCGGCCACAGCACCCTCGGCACGAACGCGCCCACGAGCGACAGATAGGTTTCGCCACCCCAGTACGGGACCTCGTTCGGAGTGCGAATGATAACGTCCGCGAGAACGTCGAGGTTGGCGGAGCGTCCAGCGCTGGTTTGAAATCCCTGCGTCACCGCGCCGTCCACGCCATCGTTTTGCACACGAGTCTCGAGCAGCTTGAAAAAGAGTCTGGTGCGTGACACGACGCCGCCTCCCTCGTCGGCGTACCACACTATTTTTCGATATTGCGCCGACACGCCACGCAGAGAAATGATCGTGATGAAGCCGATCACGCCGGCGACGATCCAGTATGGCCTTACGCGCCCAAGCCCGATCCACGCGCACGCGAACACCACCGCCCCGTAGAAGGCGGCGTTCGCAACGGAGCCACTGCCAATGGCCATCAGGAGAAAGGCGGCGACCCCGCCGTATGTGAGTAACCGATAGGCGGCGTTGAGCCGGCGCTGCGTGAGCATGGTGATCAGGAGGCCGCTGCCGAACCAGCCTAGTGTGGTCACGAACCTCAGGATCCCGGCAAGCTCGACTGGAATGTTCGCGACGAGGCGAAACGATTCGAGAAGGACGCCCGACACCATGAGCACCGCGCCGTACCGCCGACGCACCGCATCGGATACATCGATCTCGCGGGACGGCTTCTCCCTCGAAACGAGCAGCCGTCCCGCGACGTAGCCGAAGGACAGCGACAGCCAGCCGTACATGGCCACGAAGATCGCGTCGTCGTAGTCCCGATTTGGGGAGAGCGTAATTCTGTAGTGCTGGTTGTACGCGCCCAGCGCCGCTGGAAGGCAGAAATAGAGACCGTACAGCAGGCCAATCATCGGCAGGAACGGTATTGGTCGGCGCGACTTCGCCGATGCGCTCACGTGCACGAGACCGGGAATGAGGCACATGATCCAAAGAAACGCAGCTTCGACTCGCGTTTCGAAGGGAACCGGCGAGTGCACCACGATGGCCGTGGCGAGCGGAAGGGCCATCACTATCAGTACCAGCGCGCGCAGGATCGGCTGGCTGCGATCCTTGCGCGGCAATGGCGAAGCGAGAGCGATCGTCACAGCTCGAGCTCGCGCATCACGGCGCGAATGCGGTCGTCATACGAATACCCCGAGGTGATGCAACGGCGATGACCCGCCGCCGCGACACGCGTGCGCGCGGGCTCGTTCGCGAGATAAAAGGCCACCTTGTCGCGATACTCCTCATCGGATGAAAAGTACTCAGCTTCCTTCCCTTCCTCGAAGAATTCCAAATGATCCTCCGTGCGGTCCGCGAGCATGAAGCCGCCGACCGCGGGAATCTCGAAGGAGCGCGTAGTGTGCTGATCCGGAACGACCTCTCGCAGGAAGCCCAGGGCGATCTGGGAGCCGGCGACGACTGCGGCGTACCGGTCTTCGTAAATCTCGCCATTTGCGCTCTCCCCTTTTCGGAGCGCCGAGGCAAGCTCCTCGTACGGCGAGCCGAGGTAGAGGCTTCGGTCGGGTGTGAGCCGGCCGAGCCGGAGCGCGCGCAGCGGATCGACCCGCGAGCGCTGGGCGATGTTCCAGCCGTAGCCCCACACGGCGACATCCGGCGTGAGCTTAGCGGCTGCCGCGAGGAGTCTCTCCCGGCGCGGCTCCCACCCACCAACGAACACGACCTTGTCGCGCGGACTCGCAACGGGCGTCGTTGGAGGCGCGTGGCCGATCGGATCGTAGCCCAGCGCGGAGTACACCACCTGCCCGGTCGCGCGCTTCCTGTATTCGTCCAGCTCGTACCGTTTGGTGACGATCAACGCGTCGTACGCGCTCACACACTCGTCGGCGAGACGGGTCTGCTTCCACGACAGCGTGAAGTACGGGTCCGGATTGTAGTGCGAGACGAAGGCGCCCATCGCGCGAAGCCGCTGGATCGTGCTGGCGCGCAGATACTCCTGCTTCTCCGCCCACACGATGTTCGGCTTATGCCGCGCGGCCGCCTCGAGCACCGCGGCGTTGAGCCGGTCGATGCGCGCGCCGCTCGCGCTCAACTGTTCGATCTGCCGGGCGAGGTAGCTGACTCCACGCCACAGTCCGCCCGCTTCGACGGTCGCCACATCGTAGCCCAGTCGCGCGAGTGCCGCCGCGCGCATCCCCGACGTCTGTCCCCGGCCCAAATAGCCCACGAAGAGCACCTTCGTCATGCGAGCACCGGCGCGAGCGCCTCCGCGATGCGATCGCCAACCCGTTCCCAGGTGAACTCCCGCAGCGCGCGCGCACGTGTTGCGACGCGCAGCGCCTGGTACTCGCTTGGGTGCTGGCACATCCAGAGCATTCGCCGCGCGATCTCCGCGCTCGTGGGCGGCGCGGCGACGAGCCACCCGGTGATGCCATCCACCACCATCTCCGGAATTCCGAAGCTGCGCGGCGCGATCGCCGGGCACCCGTAATACGCGGCCTCGGCGATTACCTGCGGCGTCGCATCGCGCACCGTTGGGTGGACGAGCGCGAACGAGGCGGCGAGTATCGACTCCAATCCCTGCAGCTCTCCCGGAACGGACTTGCTGAGCAGCCCCTCGTAGACGATCCCCGGTGCGCCGAGTACGTGCTCGGGCGGCTTACCGCCGACGATGCGAAGCCGCGCGTCGGGGATCTCGCGCTGCAGCTCACTGAGGGCCTCGACGCAGAGCTGTCCGCCCTTGCCGGCGAAGTCGAGCGACAGGAAGAGAAAGTCGTGCCCGCCCGCGTATGCATCGCTGGACGGAATCGAGAGATGCCCTCCCAGCCCGGCGACGCACATAGTGCTTCGGTCGAGATCGTACGCGCGCGCGGCTTCCTCCAGCGCCCACTCCGATGAGAAGAAGATGCGCGATGCCTTCGCCAGCCATGCCGCCTCGAGCTTCTCGATGCGGGCGACGTCGGCACGATCGAATCGCGACCGCTCGTGATACACGGAGATGTACGTAGAGAAGGACGCGTCGAGATAGCAGGCGTAGGGGATTCTCGGCTCGAACGCGACCCACGGCGTGGATCCGTGAAAGAAATCGAGCGCGGCGTTTTCGTCGATGGCGCGCGCGATCTCATCCGCGATGCGCGCGAGGCGCCGCGCCGAGAAGAACTGGAAGCTTCCCGGAAGCCCCACGAGGCGCCGGAGCTTCGAGCCCACCTTCGCAGCGACGTCCGGCGGCGGAGATATCGGGCCGACGTACTTCAGCGAGTAGTGACGGGCTAGGCTCGCGAAGATGGCGGCGTTGAAGCCGCTCCATCCGCCGCTGATCTCGGAGAGCGAGAGGTTCGTGATGTAGTTCGCGCGAACGTTCTCCGTCACGATGACAGCGCACGGGCCGCCAGGCGCTTCGCTCTCCGGTACCACCGTTCCACCTCACTCCCCACGAGGCGCGCCCACTTTCTTCCCGACCCGAACGCGGTTCGCGCGTAGTAGGCGCGCTCGAAGTTGCGCAGGATGTCGGCGCGCAGCATGTGGCGCAGGCGGAGCCTCTTGAGGCCGGCCCAGTGGATCACGAAGGGATACGGGGAGCGGTCATCGAGAGACGCGACGTCGAATCCGGCCATCTCCTCGCGACCCCACTTCATGAACGGCGTGCGCGCAACCGTGAGGGTGCGCCGCGCCAGGCGCTCGAGCACGACGTAGTTGAGCACCCCCTGGTCGCTCGGGTTGAACATCTCGCGATGTCGAACGCGCCTCGGCTCCGACCACTCGACCAGCTCCGCGAAGTCCTCGCGGCGAATCACGCCGGAGGTCGCGACGTACTGGCCCGTGTTGAAGGTGAAGGCCGGACCCGCGAATTGGGGATCGAGCGCCGAGCGAATCTTGTCCGCATCGAAATACAGATTCGGAACATCGTGCGCCGGCTGCCGCTCCTCCTGCACCACCAGGTCCTCGTCAAACCGTTCCAGGGCATCGATGACGCGGCCCACGAAAACGATGTCGGAGTCGAGAACCAGGTAGCGAACTCGCTCCGAATCGAAGAGCGGCTCCAGCTTGATGAAGCCCCATCCAAAGGAACGACCTCCGGTTGGCCACACCTTCACGTTCCACGCGGTCTCGATCTCCCGCGTGTTGAAGCTGCCGTTGGCCTCGTCCTTGAGCAGGAAGATCGGAATGTCCGGATACCATCGGCGCACGCTGGCGACACAGATGCGCGTGAGCCGCAGGTCGCTCCGGTGCGTGGCTATGTACACGCGCTCGATCTTCGACACCTGGCGCCGTTACGGTCGGTGCAGCGCCACGAGATTCCGAAAGCCGGCCTCGAGCGAGAACGGAGAGCGCTCGACCGTCGCGAGCGCGGCCGCCTGGTTCGGCTTCGGTTTCGCCAAGATGCCGCGAACCGCGGCGCCCCAGGCCGCGCTTCCGGCATCGAGCGATTGCGTTTCGCAGAGCTCCGGCAAAACGATGGCGTCGTCCGGAATCGCGCGAGAGAGCAGCGACATCAGCCCGGCCGCCTGCGCCTCGACGACCACGAGGCCGAGTCCTTCCTTGCCGACTTTTGCCGTCTCCCGCTCGACGCGAGGGAAAACAAATACATCCGAGCACCGCATAAGGGCGACCGTGTCGTCGCGCCAGCCGAGGACGCGAACGCGGTCGGCGAGTCCTCGCTCGCGCGCACGGTCGCGAAGCTCCTGCTCCAACGGTCCCGCACCTGCAAACACCGCGCACACGCTTGGCTCGGCGCTCGCGATCTCTGCGA
>DATHJR010000025.1:0-11350 GCA_035286525.1 Gemmatimonadaceae bacterium
GCGATCGCGGCCAAAATGCCGATGATGACGACGACAATCAGAAGTTCGATCAGGGTGAATCCACTGCGGACGTTGCGACGCATGGTCGAGCTCCTATCCTGGCTAGATGAAGGCGCTCCGAGCAGCGCGCGAGAGTTACTGAGGAGGTACTCGGTTGCTCATAGGACGCGTGTATTAGGGAGAAATAACACCGGATAGCCGAACGGGGTGAACTCTTTGTGCGGTGCGCAACCCGATCGTGATCTCATGGTTAAAAGGTCCGAATGCCTTACCCGCGCTGGTACTTTTCGTCACACTTCCGCCCATGACAGCTCGTACCTCCGCCGAACGGCCTGCCGCCGACGTGCTTGGCCGCATCGGACTTCCGGAGCCCGTCGCCTCACTCGCACGTCGGCCGTGGGATGTCATCATAGTAGGCGCGGGTCACAACGGCCTCGCGTGCGCGGCCTACCTCGCGCGAGCCGGTAATCGCGTACTCGTGCTCGAGTCGCGCGATCGCGTGGGCGGCGCGTGCACGATGGATGAGCCCTTTCCCAGCGTGCGCTTCTCGCCGTGTGCCTACGTCTGTGGTCTCCTTCACCCGAAGGTGATCGAGGAGCTCGACCTCGAGGGACACGGCTTTCACTGGATGCCAGCCGCGGGCGGGCTGTTCGTTCCGTTCGAAGACGGATCGAGCGTGCATCTCTGGAACGATGACGAGCGCTGCGAGGCGGACATCCGCAAGCTCGCGCCCACGGACGTGAAGGGATGGAAGGAGATGATCGCCGTGAAGTCGCGGCTGCGCGATGCGCTGCGACCTCCTGACGATCGCGACCTCTGGCTCGATCCCACGCCCACGCGTGAGGAGATCAATCGGCGCCTCGGCGGCGATGACGACGCACGCGCGCTGCTCAACGAGTGGTCGATGCTGGAGTGCGTACAGCGGTTCATACGAGACGAGCGGCTGCAGATGGCGTATCTCGGCCAGGGCGTCATCGGCACGAACGCGTCGCCGTCGGACGCCGGCACGGCTTCGGTGTGGTTTCATCACGCCTCGGGGCGCATGTATGGCCAGCCGGGTGTGTGGGGCTACGTGCGCGGAGGAATGGGGATGATCTCGTTCATCCTGTGCGATGTCGCGCGCGAGGCGGGCGCCGTTGTGGCGACAGGGGTGAGCGTCGCGCGCATACTGCGTGGCGAGGGCGTCGAGCTCGAGTCGGGCGAACGCCTCACGGCCCGCCACGTCGTCTCCAACGCGGATCCGCGCGTCACTCTCCGGCTGCTCGGCGACTCCGCCGATGCGCAGTGGCGCGCTTCCGTCGAGGCTGTGCCCGTGGACGGAGTCACCGTGAAGGTGAACATGACGCTGCGAGAGCTGCCGAACTTTCGCGCGCGCCCCGGTACGAACGAGCCGCACCACACCGGGCAGGTCAACACGCCGCTCACCGTCGACGAGTGGAACGAGGGACATCGCAAGGCGAACGCGGGTGAGCTCCCGGATCGCATCTGGACGGAGCTCTACATGCACACGGTGTACGATCAATCCGTGGCGCCTCCGGGCGTGCACACGCTGAGCGTGTTCGCCCAGTACGTGCCGCGCTACTTCGCACGAGGCGACTGGGGCTCGCGCCGCACGGAGGTCGCCGAGCGCGTGATCGCGTCGATTGCGCGATTCACCTCGAATCTTCCGGACGCGATCATCGATCTCGAGGTGCTCGGCCCTCCCGACATCGAAGCGCGTGTCGGTCTCACGGGCGGGCACATCTTTCAGGGCGACATTCTCCCCGCGCACATGTGGGAGAAGCGGCTCACGGCGCGCACGCCCATGGACGGTGTGTGGCTGTGCGGCGCAGCGACGCACCCCGGCGGAAGCGTGATGGCGGTGAATGGACGGAACGCGGCGATGGAGCTGCTGCGCGCCATGGCGACGTAGTCACCACGGCGAGGTAGTCAGTAGATGTAGACGCCCGTTCCAATCGGGACATTCGTGTAGAGCCACGTGATGTCCTCTTCCTTGAGACGTACGCATCCATGCGTCACCGCATCCCCAACGGTCGACTCTTCGGGCGTGCCGTGAATCAGGTAGCCGTCGCCCATGTCGAGCCGATAGCTGCCAAGCTCTCCGTAAATGCGGCGGTTCTTCGTACCGAGGGGCGGCATGTAAAGCGTGTCGTCGAACACGACTTCCTCGTCGAGCGGGAGCGCCGTCCATCCCGAATCGGGAACGATGATTCCAATCTCGCCATGCCGAACCTGCAGCTTGCGCCCGTTCGCGATCTTCACCGTTCCCTTGAGAGGCAGTTTGGCCAGCGCGAGGTGATTTTCCTTGGCCACCTCGGCATAGTGCCAATCGGGCGGGATCCACAGCGGGTTTTCCGACTTCCCCTGAACGGTGCGCCTGCCGCGCGGCGTGCCGAACTTCCAGGAGTGGCCCGCATAATCGAGCGTCGAATCCATCGCGACGGCGGCGGGCGCGGAGCGGAGCGTGTCGGTTCCATTGACGACCCAGACGTGTCGGTCGAACAGCGACACGATGACGCGGTATCCACTGGCTTCAGCGGCCAGCGCCCGGTTCTTCTCGAAATCGAGGCTGTCAGCCATCGAGTCGAAGTGCTTCACGCGCTCGGGCGTGGACGACACCTCGCCGGCCGCGGAGATGCTGTCGAGGACACGCGAGCTGTCGGCGCGGGCCGAGTCGGCCGCCCACTGAGCGGCGCGCGCGCTGTCTGCGGCGGCGAGCGTCAGCTCACGCGACGCGGAGGGATGCACACAGCCGCCGAGGGCACTGCCGAGGAGCAAGCCAGCGACGGTCGCCAGCCGTGTTACGCGAGTGGTCGAATTAGTGGGGATCATCGTCTCTCATCTATGCAATCGACGCGCCGAACGCGGCGCGCAACAGTGTTTGGCGCGCTCTGCTCGCGAGCTCGATTCGAAACTGGCCTTCGTCGTCCCCAATGCATCCACGGAAGTTAGTGCGTCGCAGCGGCGTTGGAGCCCGCTTCAGCGCCAAGATGGGCGCCGTACCAAGCGAGGTAGCGCGTCAGGCGATCGGCCAGGAAGCTCGGCCTCGTGAGGCCGTGGAACTGCCCAGGATAGATCACGAGCTGAGTCTCGACGCCCAGCGATCGAAGTGCCTGGTACATCTGCTCCGAGTTCTGAAGAGGCACGTTGTAATCCTGGTCACCGGCCATGAACAGCGTGGGCGTCACGATGCGATCGGCATGCAGAAATGGATATGACACGCGAAGCCATGCATCGAGGTGCTTCCATGGAACGCCCAACTCGTCTGTGTACTCGCGCACGTATTGATCGGTTCCGAATCCGGCGAGCACGTTGCCAATCCCTGCGCCGGCGATCGCGGCCTTGAATCGCGTATCACTCGCGATGACATAGTCGGTCAGCTCTCCTCCGTAGCTCCATCCGCCCACACCGAGCCGTTTCGGATCCGCGATGCCGTGCGCTACTGCGTAGTCCACGCCGGCAAGCACATCCTGCACGTCTTTCTCGCCCCAATGCGCGTAGATCGCCTTGGCCCACGCCAGACCACGACCGGAACTGCCGCGGGGATTCATCCCGATCACCGCGAAGCCGTGCGCCGCGAGCATCTGCCACGACAGCTCGAAGCCGTTCTCCCATTCGGAGACGGGCCCGCCGTGCAGGCGCAGAATGGTCGGCGCGGGCTTGCCGGAGGCATGGCCCACCGGGCGCATCAAGAAGCCGTGGACGATGGTTCCGTCCCTGCTCTTCGCCGCGATCGGCTCCTGGTCGGCGAGTTGAACTTCGCGCAACCAGGGGTTGGCGTCGGTGAGTTGGCGCGTGCTGTCGCCCCCGGCACCCGCGGCCTCGTAGACAGCGAAGAGCTCGTCCGGAAGCGTCACCGTGCTCTGGACGATCGCGACGTGCGCAGCTGCCGCCGTTACCGCGCTCACCACGCGGCGACCGTCGAGCACCCGCTGCACTGCGCCGCCTTCGCGCGCGACGCGCACGAGGATCATGGAGCCGTCGTCCTCCAGTTGCGCGTAGATCCACTTTCCGTCGCCGGACCACGCTGGATGCACGAAGCTTCGATCGAGGGAGGCGCTCACGATGCGCACCGGGCCGCCCGCGGCCGGCACCACGGCCAGACGTTGCAGCGCGAAGTACAGCAGGCTATCCGGACCGCCCTGCAAGAATGCGATCTCCTTGCTGTCGGGACTCCACACGGCGCGGCTTTCCCACTGCGGGTCGCTGTCGTCGAGATCGTTGTGTGTGAGCTGGCGGGCGGCGGCGCCCGCGGTGGGCGCGATGACGTAGAGATCCCAGTTGTCGGAGCGATCGGGATCCGGCTGTTGCTTGGAAGAAAACAGAATGAGCGAGCCATCCGGTGACCACTCCGGCATCATCTCGTCGTGATCACCGCTCGTCAGCTGGGTGAGCGACTGCGTCGCGACGTCGAGCAGCCAGAGATGCACGCGATGATTGTCGAGATAGCCCTCGATGTCCTGCTTGAACTGGTAGCGATCGAGGACGATCGGATGCGGAGCGCTGTCCGCATCCGCCGTCGAGTCGCGAATCGCGAGCACCACGCGCTTTCCATCGGGCGACCACGAATAGTCGTCGACTCCATCCTTCACGGCTGTGAGCTTGTGCGCCTCGCCTCCCTCGGTGGAGAGGAGCCAGAGTTGGTCGGAGTCGTGTGGATCGCCGCGCGCGGAGAGAAATGAGATTGCGTGATCGCTTCCCGCGAACTGAGGCGAATGCTCGTCTTCGGTTCCGTAGGTCATGCGGATGGCGCGCGTGCCGTCCCACCGCGCGAGCCAGATATCGCCGTTCGCGCGATCGTGCGCGGAGTCGGTGCCGGAGATCGTGTACGTGATCCAGTCGCCGCTGGGGGAGAGTCGTGGATCGCTCACCTGGTGCAGGCGCTGCATGTCGCCGATCGCGAGTGGGCGCGAGCCCTGCTGCGCGACGGCGGTCGAGCTGGCGATGATGCAGGCGGATGCGACGACAGCGCCCCGCATGAGGGGTTCGGAGACCATGATGAGCAGGAGAGGGGGATCCGAGCGGTGAACGGGATGGTATTTGCGCGCGCGAGGGCCGGCAAGCCGCGGCAACGAGATGCGGATGGTCGTTCGAACCCAGCGGTACGCCTGTTGCTTATGGATGAAACGTACTACTCACCCTAGAGCGGGGGCTTGGACATGCTTTGGACACTGGCGCTGGTTCTCTTCATTCTGTGGATTCTTGGCTTCGGCGTGTTTCACGTTGCGGGCGGGTTGATCCATATTCTGCTCGTCATTGCGATCGTCGTCGTGATCGTTCGCCTCGTGACTGGACGTCGCGTCGTCTAGCAAATGAACGAGACAGGGACGTAACGGACACACGTAAAGACCCGCGGGGCGAGAGCCGCGCGGGTTTTACGTCGTTCGGTTCGAGATCAGCCCCGCGCCGGCGGATTCGGTGGCGTGTTGGTGGGCGGCTGATTCGTGGGCGTGGTGGATGGCGGCTGGCCCGTGTTTGGCGTGCCCGCGGGGCACTCGCCGCGTGTTGGATCGCAGTTGGCCGGTGATGGATTTCCCGGGTCGACGGTTCGTTGGCATCCCGCAAGCATCAGTGCGGCAATAATTGTCGTAATGGCGACTCGCATTCCGTACCTCGTGAAAAGAGGACTCGCGCATTCACTTGCTTAAGGCGTGCCGCGAGCGCCCAAGCCGCGCAACAGCGTGCGGATGACCCTGTTTCCGGGCGTGGCGGAGGGATAAGTTAGCCTTCTTCCCCCCCAGGAAACGCCCGATCGCTGCCACGCATCGCTACCCCGAGAGCAACGTCTTCTACCGGAAGCTCACCCGCGACTTCCCCGCGATCGTGCGCGGCGAAGGGTGCTACCTGTGGGACGAGCTCGGCCGCCGGTATCTCGACGGGTGCGGCGGCGCCTTCGTCGCGAACATCGGGCATGGCGTACGCGAGATCGCGGAGGCGATGGCCGCGCAGGCATCGCGCATTGCGTATGTGAACGGAACGGCGTTCACGTCGGAACCCGTCGAGGAGCTCGCGCGCGAGCTGGCGGCGCTTCTGCCGCGCGACCTCGAACACATCTATTTTCTCTCGAGTGGCTCGGAGGCAGTCGAGGCGGCGCTCAAGCTCGCTCGCCAGTACTGGGTTGAGAGCGGCCGGCCGGAGAAGCAGGAGATCATCTCGCTCTCGCCCGGCTACCACGGCAATACGTTGCTCGCGATGTCCGCGTCGGCACGACCGCACTACGCCACCTTCTTCCGCGACTGGATCGTCCCCGTGCACCGCGTGCCGGCGCCGCTCGCGTATCGCTGCGCGTGTCGTGGCGCAGATGCCGCGTGCGCGGTGTGCTCGGGAACGGCGCTGGAGGCGAAGATACTCGAGATCGGCGCGCATCGCGTCGCCGCGTTCATCGCGGAGCCGGTTGGCGGATCCTCCACGGGCGCATCGGTGCCGCGCGATGACTACTGGCGCACGGTGCGTGAGATCTGCGACCGGTACGAGGTGCTCTTCGTCGCCGATGAAGTGGCGTGCGGCGCGGGACGCACCGGCACCTGGTCGGCGCTCGAGCCGTACGCCGTGACGCCGGACATCATGACGATGGGAAAGGGGATCGCGGGGGGATACGCCCCGCTCTCGGCGGTCGCCGCACCGCGTCGCATCATCGATGTGCTCGCGCGCGGCTCCGGATCGCTCATGCACGCGCAGACGTTCTCGCACCACCCGGTGCTCTGCGCCGCCGGACTCGCGACCGTGCGCTACCTGCGCGAGCACGCGCTCGTGGCGCGCGCGGCCAGCGTGGGACTCGCGTTGCACGACAAGCTGCGTGCGCTCCTCGAGCTGCCCCACGTGGGCGACGTGCGCGGGCGCGGAATGCTCGCGGGGGTGGAATTCGTGCAGGATCGCGAATCGCGCGCGCCATTCCCGCGCAGCGCAAAGGTCGCGGAGCGATTTACGGAGGCCGCTCAACGCGCGGGGCTCGTCGTGTGGCCGAACACAGCGCACGCCAACGGCATCGACGGCGACCTGGTCATGCTCGCGCCGCCGTTCATCATCGAGCCCGCGCAAATCGACGAGCTCGTGACGCTCTTCCGGGTCGCATACGACGATTCCGTCGCCGGCGCGCTGGCGACGACCTGATTCCCACTCCGAGTGATATGGCCGTAGCGACACTGAAGAAGATCACCTACACGTCGACCAACGTCGATCTCGAGCAGTTTCACGCACTGTTCGACGAGGCGCTCGTGCGCGCACGCGGGGCGAGCGGCAAGGAATACCCGATGTACATCGACGGCAAGGCGGTGACGACGACGGCCGAGCCGATCGTGGACACGTCGCCGATCGATACGTCGCGCGTGCTCGGAACTTTCCATACCGCGCGTCCGGAACAGATCGATCTCGCGGTGCGAGCCGCTCGCGCGGCGGCGAAGGGGTGGGCGGCGCGAAGCGCCGGCGAGCGCATCAAGCCGCTGCGCCGCGCGGCCGCGCTCATCCGCGAGCGCAAGTTCGAGCTCGCCGCAATCATGAGCATCGAGGTGGGGAAGAGCCGGCTCGAGGCGATGGGCGACGCCGAGGAGTCGGCGGATCTCATCGACTACTACTGCCAGCAGATGAAAGACGCGCGCGGCTTCATCCGCGAGATGGCGCGCATGACGCCCATCGAGCGCAACGTCGACGTGCTGCGCCCGTTCGGCGTGTTCGCGTGCATCGCCCCCTTCAACTTCCCGCTTGCGCTGTCCGCCGGCATGTCGTCCGCCGCGCTCGTCGCCGGCAACACGATCGTCTACAAGCCCGCGGAGGAGACGCCCTGGACCGGGCTCAAGCTCTACGAGATCTACCGCGACGCGGGAATCCCGACCGGCGTGTTCAACCTCATTCAGGGGCGCGGGCATCTCATGGGGGATGCGATCTGGCACCATCCGGGGGTCGATGGCGTCGTGTTCACGGGCTCGAAGGAGGTCGGGATGCGTATCTTCGCCGAGTTCAGCGCAAAGTGGACACGCCCGTGTCTCCTCGAGCTCGGTGGAAAAAACGCGGCAATCGTGATGGATACCGCCGACATCGATGCGGCGGCCGAGGGTGTCATGCGCTCGGCGTTCGGCCTCCAGAATCAGAAGTGCTCGGCGACATCCCGCGTCTACGTGCACAAGTCGGTCGCGAAGAAGTTCACCACTGCGCTCCTCGCGAAGACGAAGGCGATCGCGATCGGCGATCCGTCGGAGAGGGACGTCTTCTTCGGCCCGTTGATCAACGAGGAGAGTGTGGAGCGCTACGAGCGCGCGGCCACGCAGGCAAGGGCCGAAGGCAAGCTGCTGATGGGCGGCAGCCGACTCGAGTCGGGTGCACTTGCCAAGGGGCACTATGTTTCGCCAGCGATCGCAACGCTTCCGCTCGAGAGCTCGCTCTTTCGCACGGAGCTCTTCGCGCCGCTGCTCGCGATTGGCGTGGTCTCTTCGTTCGACGAGGCGATTGCCGAGAGCAATCGAACGGAGTATGGCCTCACCGCCGGCATCTACAGCGGCGACGATGAGGAGGTGGCGCGCTTCTTCGACGAGATCGAGGCCGGCGTGTGCTACGCCAACAAGCGCACCGGCGCCACGACGGGCGCGTGGCCGGGCGCGCAGGCGTTCACGGGCTGGAAGGGATCCGGTTCCAGCGGCAAGGGCGGATGCGGCCCGTACTACGTAATGCAGTTCATGCGCGAGCAGAGTCGCACGACCATCCACACCAGGGTGCAACGCAAATGACCGCCACCGTCCGTCCCTCCGCCGCTCCTTCGGCCGCGCGAAACTATCCGCACATCGTCACGCCGGTGCCAGGTCCCAATGCACGCCGCATCGTCGCGCAGGACGAAGCATTCGCGTCGCCGTGCTACATCAAGGAGTATCCACTGGTAATCGCGCGCGGTGACAAGGCGATGGTGGAAGATGTCGACGGGAATCGCTTTCTCGATTTCATGGCGGGGATCGCCGTGTCCTCCACTGGCTACGGACATCCGAAGGTCATCGCCGCCATCAAGGCGCAGGCGGACAAGTTCCTGCACATCTGCGGATCCGATTTCTATTTCGAGGGACTCGCGACGATGTTCGAACGGCTTGCCAAGCTCGCGCCCGGCCCGAGCAAGAAGCGCGTGTTTCTCTCGAACTCGGGCGCCGAGGCGGTGGACGGCGCGATCAAGCTCGCGCGAAACTCCACGCGGCGCGCGGGGCTAATCGCGTTCAAGGGCGCCTTCCACGGGCGGACCTACGGCGCGATGAGCCTGACCTCGAGCAAGGTGAAGCAGCACGCCGGCTTCGGCCCGTTGCTCTCCGAGGTCTATCACGTGCAGTATGCGAATCCGTATCGCTGCGAGTGCGGAGAGGCGCACGCGGATTGCCACCTCCACAGTATCGCTGCCATCGACGAGCTGTTCGCGCGCCAGGTCGATCCTGGCGACGTCGCCGCGATCTTCGTCGAGCCGATTCAGGGGGAGGGCGGGTACATCGTGCCGCCGCCGCAGTTCCTCCCGGCGCTGCGCGCGCTCTGCGACAAGCACGGAATTCTGCTGGTGTGCGACGAGATCCAGTGCGGCGTCGGCCGCACCGGGAAGATGTGGGCGACGGAGTTCGCGGGGATCGAGCCCGACATCCTGCTCACCGCGAAAGGGCTCGCCTCCGGCATGCCGCTCGGCGCGATTATCGCGAAGGAGTCGATCACAAAGTGGGAGAACGGCGCGCACGGCTCGACGTTCGGCGGCAACCCGGTGGCGGTTGCCGCGGCGATGGCGACGCTCGACATCGTGGAGAAGGAGCTCTTGCCGCGCGTCCCGGCGCTCGGCGACAAGCTCATTGGCGCGATGCGCGATCTGCAGAAGAAGCATCCGTCAATCGGCGACGTGCGCGGCAAGGGACTCATGATCGGCGTCGAGTTCGTGAAGGATCGTGCGACGCGAGAGCCGGCGCCGGAGCTCGCACGTGCGCTGGTGGAGAAGGCGTTCGAGGAGGGGCTGCTGCTGCTCACGTGCGGCAAGAGCGTGCTGCGCCTCGCGCCGCCGCTCGTGATCGATGAGCAGGACATCGACATCGCGGTGGCGATCATCGATCGCGCGCTGACATCGCTGACGTGAGCGGGTCGGCGCCATTGGCGTCCAAGGTCGTCTCGATGCGCGACGCGATCGCGCGCTTCGTGCACGATGGGGACACGGTCGTCATCGAGGGGTTCACCCACCTGATCTGCTTCGCCGCGGGGCACGAGATCATCCGGCAGCAGCGCCGCGACCTCGTGCTCTGCCGGCTCACTCCCGACCTGATCCTCGATCAGCTCATCGCCGCCGGGTGCGCGCGCAAGCTCGTGTTCTCGTGGGCCGGGAATCCGGGCGTCGGCTCGCTGCACGCCTTTCGGCGCGCCGTGGAGGCGGGTACGCCGCCGCTCGAGATCGAGGAGTATTCGCATTTCGGCATGGTCGCACGTTTCAGCGCGGGAGCGGCGCATCTCCCTTTCTGGCCGCTGCGCGATTATCAGGGTACTGACATACCTTCCTCGAACCCGCGAATCAGCCAGGTGACTTGCCCGTACACCGGTGAGCTGCTGGCGACGGTGCCGGCGCTCAATCCCGACGTGACCATCGTGCACGCCCAGCGCGCGGATGCCGAGGGGAACGCGCAGATCTGGGGACTCCTCGGAGTGCAGAAGGAGGCGGCGTTCGCATCAAAGCACGTCATCGTGGTTGTCGAGGAGCTGGTGGACACGAACGTCGTGCGCGCGGATCCGAACCGGACTCTCATCCCTGGAATGATCGTGGACGCGGTCGTCGTCGAGCCGTGGGGCGCTCATCCCTCGTACGCACAGGGACACTACGATCGCGACAACGACTTCTACGTCGCGTGGGAAGCCATTTCGCGGGACCCGAAATCGCTGCGCAAGTATCTCGACGAGTTCGTGATGGGCGTCGATGACCGTGCCGGGTATCTCGCGTTGCATCCGGGGCTCACCGAGCGGCTCGCCGCGCGCACGATGATGTGCGGGGGAGTGAACTACGGCTACTGAGATGCACTATTCGGCCGAAGAGATGATGACCGTCGTCGCCGCGCGCGAACTTCGCGATGGCGAGATCGTGTTTGTCGGAATCGGGTTGCCGAATCTCGCCTGCAATCTCGCTCGCGCGACGCACGCGCCAGGGCTCGTGCTCATCTACGAGTCTGGCGCCGTGGGAGCGCTCCCCGAGCGGCTGCCGGTGTCGATTGGCGATCCATCGCTCGTCACCGGGTCGCTGATGGTCACGGGCATGGCGGACATCTTTCAGCTCTTCCTGCAGGGCGGGCGCATCGAAGTCGGGTTCCTCGGCGGCGCGCAGATCGACAAATACGGGAACATCAACACCACGGTGGTGGGCAACTACGCG